>JAGQTW010000122.1 GCA_020438785.1 Mycobacterium sp.
GACAAGCGCGCCGAAGCTGTCCCAACCGGGGAAGTGCGGCGCCTCGATGATCAGCCCGGCGAGGTCGCCGTGGGCCTCGATCTGCGGGTCGACGGCCTTGGCCATCTCCACGAAGTCGTTCTTGTCCAGGGCGGACTGCGGCTTGACCAGCAGGATGGACGTGGCCGGGTCCAGGTGATGTTCGATCATAAGAACCCATGATCCGCCCGGGCCGGACCGGGCGGTTAGAGCCGAAGGTCCCTCAACGACGGCGTCGGCGGGAACCCTGGGGTCCCCGCCGACGCCGTTACATCAGAACCCGAGGTGCTGATCGAACTGATTGTGCGTCGCCGCCTCGGCTCCGAACTGCGGGATGTGCGACGCCGACGGGTCGTGCCCGGCGTCGAACAGCGAGTGACTCGACGAGTCCGCTGCGACGTGAGCTGACGGGTCGATGGCCGAGTGATCCGGTGTACCCGTGACCGCGTGGGTCGAGGAGTCCACCGCTGCGTGCTGGTCGACGTTCGTCGAGGCATGGCTGCTGCCAATCGAATTGGCACTGCCCGCGTTGGCACTGCCCTGCGAGCCGGTGATCACCGATCCGCCGTGCGAGCCGGCCGCGACGTCACCGTTGGCCGCCGTCGAGCCACCGGTGTGGATCACGCTGCCCTGCCCCGTCGAGCCCTGGGCGGTGGCCACGGCGCCGGTGTTGACGTGGCCGTGCCCGCCCAGCGCGGCCGTGTCGCGGCCCAGGATGTCGGCGTGGGTGCCGAAGTTGTTCTGGACGGCCGCATTTCCGCCGAAGGACGTGTGTCCGCCCGCGACCTCGGCGCTGGTGGCGCCACCGGCCTGAACGGCACTGTGCGCGCCCAGGGTGGTCGCCTCGTTGCCGAGGAAGTTCGCGTTGCCGCCGGCCGCGACGTTGCCGCCCGCGCTGACGTTGGTGTGTGCGCCCGCATTCGGAATCACCGACGGGATGTTGGTGTGAGCCCCAAATGCGCCCGCGGCGTTGGTGTTAGCGCTGAGCGCCGCACCGTCGTCGTGCAGGAGGCTGACGGCCGCGGTGTTGCCCGCAGCGGTCTGAACGCTGGCGGCGGTGCTGCCCAGCGGGCTGGCGAGCCCGGCCGTGGTCGCGCTCGTCACGGCGGTACCTCCGGCGGCGTTGAGGCCGCCACTGCCGAGGCCGACCGCTCCGCCGCCGCTCGCGGCGGTCTGGTTGCCCAGGCTCACGCCGCCCAGCGGGCTCGACAACCCGGCGTTGGCGCTGCTGTTGAAGCTCGCGTTCTCCTGCGCGGCGAGACCGGCGTTGGGCGTACTGCCCGCGGTCACGCTGCTGTTGACGGTGCCGCGTTCGGTGGCATCCGCCCGGACGTTGCTCGCGAAGCGGGCGCGGTCGGCCAGGTTGGCGCCACCGGAGGCCTCCCCGCTACCGCTTGCACCGATGACGGCACCCGCACCACCCGCGGCCTGGCCGCCGACTTGTGCGCTGCCGCCGAACTGCGTGCCACCGCCGAATCCAAGACCCGCACCGGCACCCGCGCCCGCCTGGCCGCCGAGCCCGGCATTGAAGCCGCCGCCGAGCTCAGCACCACCGCCGAGTCCAGCTCCGGCTCCGGCACCGGCCTGGCCACCCAGCCCGGCATCAAAGCCGCCACCCAGCTCCGCGCCGCCACCGGCATTGAAACCGCCGCCCAGGCCGGTACCTAAGCCACCGCCGGCGCCCACACCGGCACCGAACTCGCCACCCAGGTTGGCATCGAAGCCACCGCCCAGCTCGGCACCACCGCCAAGACCAGCGCCAGCACCCGCGCCGGCCTGGCCACCCAGCCCGGCATCAAAGCCGCCACCAAGTTCCGCGCCACCACCAACGCCGAAGCCACCGCCAAGACCCGAGCCCAGGCCGACACCGGACTGACCGCCGAGGCCAACACCCGCGCCGAACTCGGCACCGAGGTTGGCTTCGAAGCCGCCGCCCAGTTCCGCGCCACCACCGAGGCCCAGGCCGGTCCCGAGACCAACCCCGGTCTGCGCGCCCAGCCCGGCGTCAAATCCACCGCCGAGCTCAGCGCCACCACCCAGCCCAAGGCCGGTCCCCAGACCGACCGCGGTCTGGCCGGCCAGCTCGGCGCCACCCTCGAGGCCCGCGCCCAGTCCGGCGCCGATGCCGTCGCCCAGTGCGGCCGCGATCGCGGAGCCGCCGTCGAGGCCGATCTGCGCGGCCTGGTCGGTGACGATCCCGGCGCCGACCTCGGGCAGCACGGACTCCACCGGCGCGAAGCCGAACTGGTTGGACACCGCCTGCTGCAATCCGGCGATCGGGTCCGCCGGGGCCAGCTCGAGCCCGGGCACCGCCGTGGCGGCTACCGATTGCAGCTGCTGCGGGGTCACGTCGGCCAGGCCGGCGTCGGCCAGCGCGGCGTTGGGGTTCGCGACGAACGCCTGCGCGG
The DNA here is from genome assembly GCA_020438785.1 of Mycobacterium sp. Lineage (GTDB taxonomy): Bacteria > Actinomycetota > Actinomycetes > Mycobacteriales > Mycobacteriaceae > Mycobacterium. Next base: position 2,427 of record JAGQTW010000122.1, read on the forward strand.
CGTTCTCATTGCGGAACAGGTCCAGGATGAATTGCAGGACGGTGTTCATGAGTAGTGCCTCTCTTTGTGTGTTCGCCGGTCGGCCCGGTCATTGATTGCCACGGTATGGACGGCGCCCGCTCCCCGGAATGGGGCGCACTCCCCTAGCGGATGCGGGCCGTACCGGGTTTTCCAGCAATCCCGGTTAGGGGATTAGGGGATCGACCGCATAGGCCCTGTTGAGTTAGCCGGAATATCCAGTTGTCTATCGATAGATAGTGTTCAAAGCCCATTTACAGAGCAACACCCGGGCCTCGATTGATTTGCAACCGTTACCCATTAATTGACACACAGGAAAGTTCCAGCAAATTCCACAAGGAAATTCGGCACTCAGGCGCGAGCCGCGAAAAGCCCTGGCACCAGCCCCTAAGCGGCACCAGGAAGCAGCCGTCGCCTCAGCTACACCGCGTGGCGACCGGGCTGTGCGCGATCGGGATGATCGGCCAGCCACTGCCGCTCGACGCGCAGCACGCGGTGATGCTCGGCCGTAATCAGCGACGCACCGCCGACCAGCAGCCCGGCCGCCAGCAGCCCGAGCATGCCGAGCAGCTCGTGGTGGTTGTAGGCCAGCGCCGCGACGACCCCGGCCAGCCCGGCCACCCCGAGGGCGATCAGCAGCAGGCCGGGCAGCCAGAGCGTGTCGATGAACGACTCACCGGCATGCGGTTGGGTTGTTCGGGCGTGATCCACCGGATCTCGATATGCACCCTTCATGACGTCTCCCTCCCCTTGCAGAGACGCCTTCAAGGCTACGCCGTTTTGTGAGCTAGGTCACAGGCTCTTTTCCCAGTCCAGCAGCCGCTGGACCAACTCCGGACCGGCGTCCTCCTGGATGAAGTGGCCGGCCTTGATTCGTGCGTGCGGCTGGCCGGCCGCCCCAGGGATGTGGCGGATCAACGGGCCGTCGGCCTTCCCGAGGATCGCGTCGCGGGCACCGAATACGCACAGCACTGGCTTCTCCCAGCGGCCCAGTGCTTTCCACGCGGCGCGGTTGGCCGGTGCCGCCGGATCGTCGGGTGAGGTCGGCACCAACTGCGGGAAGGCACGCGCCCCGGCCTGATAGGTCTTGTCGGGGAACGGCGCGTCATAGCCGGCGCGCACGGCAGCGGACAGCTCGTGCACGGTGCCGGTGTTGACTATCCGGCTCGCAGTGAACCAGGGCGAGTACCTGGCGAACGCCCGCCAGATCCGGAATGCCCGGTTTGCGGGCCGGTCCCCGGTCTGCAGAAAACCGTTGGCGATGAACAACTTTGCGAAACGGTCGCTCTGCTCGGCGGCGACCCGCAGCCCGATCAGCGAGCCCCAGTCCTGCACGACGACGGTGATCTCCCGCAGGTCCAACTGGGTCAGCCAGGACGTCACCCACTCGACGTGGCGCAGGTAGGTGTAGTCCTCGGGCCGGGTCGGCTTGTCGGAGCGGCCGAACCCGATGAGGTCGGGGGCCAGCACCCGATGCCCCGCGACGGCCAGCGGCGGAATCATGGTGCGGTACAGGTAACTCCACGTCGGCTCGCCGTGCAGCAGCACCACCGGCTTGCCGTCCCTGGGGCCCTCATCGAGGTAGTGCATCCGCACCGGCCCGGTGTCGCTCGCGCTGACATCCAGGTAACGCGGTTCGAAGGGATAGCCCTCGAGGTTGGCGAATCGGGAGTCCGGGGTGCGAAGTAAGTCCACAAGCCGAATCTACGCAGAGACGTCACGCCCGCTGCCGGCGAGCCTCCCGCTCCAGATGTCGCCGTCCAGCACCCCGGGCAGGCCGGCCTCCTCGGCGACGAACACCGGGTCGCTGCCGTCGGCGCTCTGCCGGTGGTAGTCGCGGATTGCGGCGAACGCCCACCTGCCCAGCAGGATGATGGCCACCAGGTTGACCAGGGCCATGAATCCCATCGCGATATCGGCGATGTCCCAGACCGTGGCCAGTTTGGAGGTTGCGCCCAGCGCGATCGCACCGAGCACCAAAAGCCGGAAAATCATGATGGCGTTCTTCTTCGCGCCGAGGAAGAACAGGTTGATCTCGGCGTAGACGTAGTTGCCCAGCACCGAGGAGAACGCGAACACGAATACCAGAGCCGTCATAAGACCGGTGGTCCACGAGCCCAGCGCGCTGCCGATCGCCGCCTGGGTCAGCGCCGCACCGGCCCGCTTACCGGGCGCCGCCGGGTCGTAGATCTCCGGTCCGGAGATCAGGATGATGAAAGCTGTTGCCGAGCAGATGATCATGGTGTCGACGAACACGCCGAGCGACTGGATAAGCCCTTGCTTGACCGGATGCGAGACGGTCGCGGTGGCGGCGACGTTGGGGGCGCTGCCCATACCGGCCTCGTTGGAGAACAGGCCGCGCTTGACGCCATTGAGCATCGCGGCGGCCACCCCGCCGGTGAAGCCGCCGGCCATCTGGGTGAATCCGAATGCGCCGCCGATGATTTGGCCCAGAACCTGCGGCAGGTGGCCGATATGCATGGCGACGATGATCAGTGCCAGCGTCACGTAGGCCAGCGCCATCAGCGGCAGCACGAACTCGGCGACCTTGGCCACCCGCTTGACCCCGCCGAACAGCACCGGCGCGGCCAGCAGCACCAAACCGATTGTGGTCCAATGCACCTCGATTTCATGCGAGGCGTTCAGCACGTCGCTGATCGCGTTGGCCTGCAGCATATTGAAGGCGAAGCCGAAGGTGAACACCAGCAGCACGGCGAAGAGCATGCCGCCGGCCCGCGAGCCCAGCCCGCGCTGGATGTAGAAGGCCGGCCCGCCGCGGAAGCTGCCGTCGTCGGCGCGGACCTTGAAGATCTGGCCCAGGGTGGCCTCGATCAGCGCGGTCGCCATGCCGATGGCCGCCACCACCCACATCCAGAAGATCGCGCCCGGCCCACCCACCGTCAGCGCGATCGCCACGCCGGCGATGTTGCCGGTGCCCACCCGGGAGGCGAGGCCGATGCAGAACGCCTGGAACGACGAGATGCCGTCGCCGTTCTCCCGCGAGTGCAGCACCTGGCGCAGCATCCGGCCGAAGTAGCGGATCTGGATGAACCGGGTGCGGATGGTGAAGTAGATGCCGACGGCGACCAGCAGATAGATCAGGACGTAGGTGTAGAGCACCTTGCTGACCGGGTCGATCAGGTTGGCCTGGATGTAGTCCATGGTCCGCCTCCCACACAAAGGTGCGGGAATCTTCCCACTTCAAAGACCAGCGCGCAGCGCTAATTTGCGAAGCCGTCGATAACGGTGGGGCGGTTGACGAACCTCAGGGCTTGGGGGTCAGCGCGCTGCCCTTGAGCCACTCGGCCCACGGCAGCGTCCAGTCACCGTTCTGCCAGATCTGCAGCCCCGGCCCGCCGGTGTTGCGGATCTCGACGATGTCACCCGGCTGGGAGAAGTTGAAGAACCAGGATGCGTTCTCGCCGTTGAGGTTCAGGCAGCCGTGCGACAGGTTGGTGTTGCCCTGCGCCCACACCGTCTCGTTGAGCTGATGCAGGTAGATGCCGTCGGTGCTGATGCGGGTGGCGTACGGGATCTTGGTCTTGTATCCCTGCGACGATGCCACCGGCAGCCCGTAGGTCGACGAGTCCATCGTCACCGTCTCGGCCTTGTCGATCACGGTGTAGATGCCGGGCGGGGTCCAGAAGGAGAACTCGCGCCCGGCGATGGTCTGGAAGCCGCCCTTGCCCATCGAGGTGGGCATGGCGCGCACCAGTTTGCCGTTGTCGAACACGCTGACGGTCTTGGTGCGGTCGTCGGCGATGGAGATGTGCGCGTCGCCGATGGTGAAGGCCGCGGCGGCATTGTCCAGGCCGTAGAGGCCGTCGCCGAGTCGCTGCCCGAAGATGTTGGCCGCCACCGTTACCGTGGTGCCCGGGGCGTAGTACCTCTCGGGCCGCCAGTGGGCGGTGACGTCGTCCACCCAGTACCACGACCCCTTGACCGGCGGGTTGGTGGTGACGCGCAGGGTGCGCTCGGCCGCGGCCTTGTCGGTAATCGGTTCGTCGAAGCGGGCCGCGATGATGGTGCCGACGCCGTACTTCAGGTCCTCGTGGATCGGCAGGCCGCCGGGGGTTTCGAGGTAAACCTGGGTGACGTTGTTCGGGGTCGCTGTCCCGAAGGTGGTCGTCCGGACCAGCGGCACCCCGCTGGCGCCCAGGCTGGCCGCCTTCATGGTGTAGGTGCGGCTGTATTTCAGCGGCTGCGTCGGCTGCCAGGAGGTCCGGTCGGGCGACAGGACGCCGTCGACGGTGTTGCCGTAGTCGTCGACCAGGGTGACCTGGGTGAGGGTGCCGTTGACGACGTTGGCCTTCACCCGGCTCAGCGGGCTGAGGTCCTCGGATCCGTTCGCCGGGGCGACGCCCAGCAGCGGCGGACGCGGCGGGGCGGGCGGAGGCGGGGCCGCGGCGGAGGCGGTGGCCGTCTTGCACCCGTTCGCACAGCCAGGTAGGCCGGCGACATCGCTGACCAGCACTGTCAGGAGCAGGGCTCCAAAGATCAGGCTGGCAGCACGAATACGGGCGGGAAACGTCACCGAGAGTCACTCCAGGGCAGGGTCGAGAAGGCAGGGCCGGCGTCATCATTGACGCTGACGATCATAGACGGCCGGGGCGACGATTTGTCACATCGCATCCGGCGGAAATTGCCTGGTCAGCAGCAAACATGCAGGTCTTAGCGGGGCCCTTGGGTCCGGCCGCCCGGCGCGGTGTCTGGGCCCGCACCCGTTTTGCCCGGCTTCGAGCGACTCCACGGGGGCGGACAGTCGCTCACTGGTGGACAGTGTGT
>JAGQTW010000123.1 GCA_020438785.1 Mycobacterium sp.
GGCCGTCGTGATAGTCACAACATGGCCGACTGGCAAGCCTGCTGGGTAGCGCAGGTTGAGCAAGTGACTGAGGTCGGCCCCCTCGATGTAGTCCATCGCGATCCACAACTGGCCCTGGTCCTCGCCGCGGTCGTTGACGCGGACGATGTTCGGGTGCCACAGCCGGGCTGCGAGGTCCGCTTCACGGAGGAACCGGTCACGGTAGGCATTGTCGCCGGAGAGTTGTTCGGTGAGGATTTTCAGGGCGTCCTGGCGGGGAAGGCGTGGGTGTTGCGCGAGATAGACCTCGCCCATGCCACCAGCACCCAGCAGGCGGCTGATGGTGTATCCGGCGAACGTGCTCCCCCCCGACAGTGCCATCTGTGAGGGGCCTACTGGTTAAAGATTTGGGTCAGCTCGCTGCGCCTTTTCGATAGCTCGTTCTCAATGTAAATGGCGTTCAGCAGAGCGAGGGCCAAGAGTAGGCAAGCGATGACGCGGACCCAAGTGGCGGCACGCATGAAGAACGCGAGAGCAGTGCCAACCGCCACGATCGCCACGCCAGTCCAGATCTGTCCTGAGCCAGTGATGAGGCTGACGGATTGCATCGACATCACTAGACCTATGACCACGAGCAGGCCTACACCGATTGCAACGGCCGTTTTCCTGCCCGAGTCGGACCCCGATGATGCGGGCGGCGCGTATGTGGGCGGCGGGGTGTCCATATAGCCGGCGGGACGTCCAACTTCAGCTGGTGCGATCCATGCGCTGCCGTTCCAATACCTGTAGGTGCCTGGGACGGCAGGATCCGGATACCAGCCAGCAGGGTTAGGGGTCGTCAATTCAAGGACCTAGCACTCGCAAGCAACACCATCATCGTCACGGTCCTGGCTGGGTGTGTACATCGGACTGTTGGACGGTATGTCGCAGTACCCGGCAGCCTTCGCGGCAGAGCAATTCTTGAACGGCTTCGTTGGATCGGCGTTCGCTTGTGGCGGAGCACCGATAACACCGAAACCGATGATGGATACCGCCAAGCCGATAAGTATGATGCGCAGCATCAAGCCCCCAGGAGTATCGAGTTCGCGTCCCCAGACCCGAAACGTACGTTAAACGATTTCCAGCGAGTTTGTAGCGAGTTTTCAGGGACTTGGTGCATGACCCAATCTGGACCGGTGCACTCGGGTATTCGCCTGCGGTGCTTGACGTCTGACGAATATCTTGACGGGTTGCGGTCTGGTGTTCCGGCTTGGCCCCGGCCAGGTGCTTGTCGGCCACCAGCCGTGTTCATGCCGCGGTTCGCATATGGGTTGGACATGCCGGGTCTGTAACGCGACGTGCTACTGGCCGCCCACCGACCCGGCGTGTTCTGTGTTGGCCGGTGCCGCAGCGGTGCGGTGAGCGGTTAACGGCGAATGCGGCTGTGGACCGTCATCAGAAGGTGGTCGTAGACCGAACGGTCAGGCAAAGACGATTCCTTCGTTGACGCGCCACTGAAATCGTTGACGATCTGTTCCGCCAATTCCCTGAGTTTGACGTTCGCCGTCTGTGATCGCCAGCGGAGTAGTTCGAACGCGGCGTCGTCATCAATGCCGTATATCGCCCGCAGCATTCCCTTGGCCTGTTCGATCCCGGCCCTAGATGCGGTGATTTTTTCGATGGCTGCGCCGACACGTTCCTCATGGGCGTTTTCGTTCGCGGTGAGATCGAGGTAGAAGGCGTCGGTCCCGATCACCCGGCCACTGTCATCGCGCATCTGGTGCCCCGCCACTAGGACGTGGTGTACCTGACCTTTCGTGTCGATGATGCGGTGGCGGCTGCTGAACGCTTGCCTTGCGGTTCTGATGTGTTCCAGCGACTCGACCAGCCGGGCGTGGTCTTGTGGGTGTTTGTGGGATAGCACTAGCTCGGTGGTAGGTGTGACGGTGCCGGGTTCGTAGCCGTGTATGCGTGCGACTTCGGGTGACCATTCCCAGCGGTCGTCGTCGAAGAAGTATCGGACCCAGCCGACGCGGTGGGAGTCGGTTAGGGGTTGTTGCGCGGTGGCGTCCTCTAGTCCGCCGCTGACCGGGTCGTCTTTCGTTGCTGTCATGCCGTCTACCTGGGAAGATGCTGGGAATCCCTATTGACGGTCGAGTATATATTCGCCGCCAGGCGAACGCACTTGGGTGCGGCGTCCGTAACAAAAGCGTCCCTTTAATGGGTTGCCCCCGCCAACCGGAGGGGTGATGGCGGGGGCCTGCGTCGATTGTCCGCTAGTTACTTGGTGCCGTCACTTCACCCAAACCCCAACGCTCCACGGCATCCGCTGCGGCCATCAACGCCCGTGCGATTTGGCGTGCCTGGGCGACGGTGATCGGGTTGTCGGGGTGTAGTTGGTTGACGCAGATTTCGCGGGTGGTGCTGCCGTTGTCGTGTTGGAATCCGGCGGTGAATACGACCACATCTTCATCCTTGATCGGGATAACGATGCGTGGAGTTTCGAAGTAGCGGCTGCCGTCCTGCCAGTGCTGGACGCGGTGAGCGCCGGCTGGGATGGGGAGATTCGGTGCGGTGTTGGTTGTGGTGGTGCTGGTGGTCATGGCTTAACTCCTGCCGTTTGGCGGGTGTTAGCTGTTCCCCAAGATAATTGGCCCTACAGCGCACTCCCCTGACCTTGTTTTTGCTGGTCAGAGCACAGCGCATCCTAAGTCAGAATCGCCAGTTCCTTGGGGAACCGGGTCAGCAGTTCAGGGCCACGCTCGCCGACGACCAGGGTGTCCTCGATGCGGACACCACCACGGTCGGGCAGGTAGACACCGGGTTCCACGGTCACCACGGAGCCAGCAAGCAGTGTACCGGCGGCCGTGGAGTTGATTCCGGGCGCTTCGTGGATCTGCAGCCCGACGCCATGGCCGAGGCCGTGGCCGAAGTGGTCGGCGTGGCCGGCGGCGGCGATCACCTCCCGGGCCGCCGCGTCGACGTCGCTGAGCGTCGCGCCCACCGCAAGCGCCTCCCGGCCGGCCTGCTGCGCGGCGGCGACGAGCTGGTAGAGCTCCCGCTGCCAGGCCGCCGCCGAGCCCAGGACGAACGTTCGCGTCATGTCGGAGTGGTAGCCGCCGACCAGCGCGCCGAAGTCGATCTTGACGAAGTCACCGGCTTCCAGCACGGCGTCGGTCGGGCGGTGATGCGGCACGGCGGAATTCGCCCCGGCGGCCACGATGGTCTCGAACGACGGCCCGTCGGCGCCGTGGTCGAGCATCAGCGCCTCGAGCTCGCGGCCCACCGCGCGCTCGGTCCGCCCGGGCCTTAGGCCGCCGTTGTCCACCAGGTCGGTCAGGGCCGCGTCGGCGGCCTCGCAGGCCAGTCTCAACAACGCGATCTCGCCGGCGTCCTTGATCTCCCGCAGCGACTCCACCAGCCCGGAGGCGCGAACCAGCTCGGCCGCTCCACCGTCCAGTTCCCCGGCGAGCGCGTCGAATCCGTCGACGGTCACGATGTGGCTCTCGAACCCGATGCGGGACGCCCCTGCGGCGGCGGCGCGCGCGATCAGGTGACGCCCACACGCCCGCTCGATGGCCGCCTCCAGGTCGGGCGCCTGGCGCGCCGCCTGGGTCCGGTAGCGGGCGTCGGTGGCCAGAACGTCGGGCGTGTCGCCCGCGAACACGATCAGCGCCGCGTTCGAGCCGGTGAAGCCGGACAGGTAGCGCACGTTGACCAGGTCGCTGACCAGCAGCGCGTCCAATCCGTCCGCCGCGAGTCGGGCGGCCAGCCGGACCCGGCGTTGGGAATGTGTCACGGTTGCTGACGGTACTCGCTACGCTGATGCCCCATGAGGTCGTGGTTGTTGCGTGGGTTGCTGTTCGCGGTGGGCATGGTCGTCGTCCGGCTGGTACAGGGGACGTTGATCAACATGTACGAGACCAAGGCCGGATTGATCAGCATCGTGCTGGTCGTCCTGTTCGGCATCGCGGCGTTCGTCTGGGGCCTGTTCGACGGCCGCGCCGACGCCGAGATCCAGGAAGACCCGGACCGGCGCCGCGATCTGGCCATGACCTGGCTGCTGGCCGGCCTGGTGGCCGGCGTCCTCAGCGGGTTCGTCGCCTGGCTGATCTCGCTGGTGTACCGCAACCTCTACGCCGAGGG
>JAGQTW010000124.1 GCA_020438785.1 Mycobacterium sp.
ACGGCGACTACCTGCGGTGCGGCGCCATCGCCAAGTTCGCACCGGTGATGGGCGAGGTGGTGGCCGCCGCCGGACGCGGGATGCCCGTGCTGGGAATCTGCAACGGCTTCCAGGTGCTCTGCGAGGCCGGACTGCTGCCCGGTGCGCTGGCCCGCAACGCCGGGCTGCACTTCATCTGCCGCGATGTCTGGCTGAAGGTCGACTCCATCACCTCGGCCTGGACCTCGCGCTACGAATGGGGCGCCGAGCTGCTGGTGCCGCTGAAGTCCGGCGAGGGTCGCTACGTGGCGAGTGAGGCGGTGCTCGACGAGCTGGAAGGGGAGGGCCGGGTGGTGTTCCGCTACGCCGAGAACCCCAACGGCTCGATGCGCGATATCGCCGGTATCAGCTCGGCCGACGGCCGGGTCGTCGGGCTCATGCCGCACCCCGAGCACGCCACCGAACCGCTGACCGGGCCGTCCGACGACGGGCTGGGACTGTTCTACTCCGCGCTGGACGCCGTCCTGGTCTGATCCGTCAGCCGCTCAGCGCCAGCGTGGGCGAGCGATTATTCCGAGTGTGCGGTTCGGCACGCCCACCGCGGCGTGTCGCGCGACCGACACGCACGCTCGCGACGCGTCAGGCCGTCAGCGCGACCGACGCCTCGGCGGTGTAGCACAGGAACGTCAGGGTCTCCTCCAGGTAGAGCTGGACGTTCTCGGCGTCGTGCTGCAGGTATCCGATCGACACGTCGGTGCCGAGTTGCAGGTCGAAGTCACCGCCGCGGGTGCTGAGCACGAAGGCGCCGTCGATGGCGGGCGCCCAGATGATCTCGCCGTCGACGAGCCGGTTCAGATGTTCGCGGATCGGATAGCCGTGCTCGGTGGTCTCGCTGACCTTGGTGTAGGCGTCGGCGGACAGCAGCACCGAGTAGGGACCGTCCACCCCGGCCAGCCGCAGCTCCGATAGCGCCTGGGAGATCACGTCGGGGAACTCCCGTGGATCGGCGGGCAGCGTCAGCGGCGGGTTGGAACTGCAGCCTCGGATGCCGTCGATGGACGCCGCCGCGTATCCCTCGAAGATCGCCCGGTCCTCGACGAACGCCAGTTTCTTGGCGGCATCCTTGACCGGGTCCCAGTCGGAGTCCTGCGCGCCGCGCTCGACGTCGTCGACCGCGCTGCGCGACACCGTGAACGGGACCCGCAGCCTAACCAGCGGCTTGGCGTCACGCAGATGCGCCACCACGCCGTCGCCCGGGGATGACACGTCCCGGAGGTGGCCGGTGCTGACCGCCGCCGTCACCGGTCCGCCCGGTCCGCTGACATCCACCACCCGGCGACCGGCGATGTGCCGCTTGAAGGTCCGGGTCGCCTCCAATTCGATTTGCTCCCAGGCGGATTCGGTAACCGGCGCGAGCTCGCGGTAGAGGTTGTTCATCGGGGCTGTCCTTTCAGGCTGCCGATTGCCAGTGAGCCGTCGGAAGGGGTCGTCGGTTCCGGGGGAGCGGTCGCCGTCTCGGTGCCCGGCAGTGACGGCGGGTTGTTGAGAAAGTCGACGATCGGGGTGAAGAACAGGCTGCCGGTGAGCGCGGTCGAGAACTCCAGGATCCGGTCGGTGTTGCCGGGCGGATCGCCGATGAACATGTTCTCCAACATCCGCTCGGTCACCGCCGGCGAGCGGGAGTAGCCGATGTAGAAGGTGCCGTACTCGCCCTTGCCGACCTCGCCGAACGGCATGTTGTGCCGCAGGATCTTCAACTCGTTGCCGTCGGCGTCTTCGATCACGTTCAGGGCCACATGGGAATTGGCCGGCTTGACGTCGTCATCGAGCTCGATGTCCTCGAGCTTCGTGCGACCGATCACCCGCTCCTGTTCGGTGACCGAGAGCGCCTCCCAAGACGCCATGTCGTGTAGGTACTTCTGCACGTGTACATAGCAGCCGCCGGCGAAATCCGGATCCTCGGCACCGATCTGGCTGGCGCTCACCGCGACCGGGCCGTCCGGGTTCTCGGTGCCGTCGACGAACCCCAGTAGGTCACGGTTGTCGAAGAACTTGAAGCCGTGCACCTCGTCGACGATGGTGATCGCACCCGCCATCGACTTGGCCACCTGGCCGGCCAACTCGAAGCACACGTCGAGCACCTCAGCGCGGATGTGGAACAGCAGGTCACCAGGGGTCGAGGGGGCGTGGTGGCGGGCGCCGTGTAACTCGACGAACGGATGCAGCTCGGCGGGCCGCGGTCCGGAGAACAATCGGTCCCAGGCGTCGGACCCGATCGAGGTGACCATCGACAGGTTCTTCGACGGATCCCGGAACCCGACCGCCCGGACCAGACCGGCCAGGCCGGGCAGCGCCTCATTGACCGCGGCCTCGCCGCCCTCGTCGATGGTGGCGATCAGGAAGATCGCCGCCGGAGTCAGCGGAGCCAGTACCGGTTGCGGTAGTGGTGCGGGCACTCTTCGACCCTAATCGGTCGGTGGTCGGACATGATGGTCAGCATGTCGACAGGGGCCAGTGCGCAGGGGTTGTGTGAGTTCATCGATGCGTCGCCGTCGCCGTTCCACGTCTGCCAGACGGTGGCGGGCCGGCTGAGTGCCGCCGGCTACACCGAACTGGTCGAGACCGACCGCTGGCCGGAGGGTCCGGGCCGGTTCTTCACCGTGCGGGCCGGATCACTGATCGCCTGGAACAGTTCGGAGCCCGATGCAGCCGTTCCGAACCGGCCGTTCCGGATCGTCGGCGGGCATACCGACAGCCCGAACCTGCGCGTCAAGCAGCACCCCGACCGGCTGGTGGCGGGCTGCCAGGTGGTCGCCCTCGAGCCCTACGGCGGCGCCTGGTTGAACTCCTGGCTGGACCGCGACCTCGGTGTCAGCGGCAGGCTGTCGGTGCGCGCCGGGGGATCGCTGAGCCATCGGCTGCTTCGCATCGACACCCCATTGCTGCGGGTGCCGCAACTGGCCATCCACCTCGCCGAGGACCGTGCGGCGCTCAAACTCGACCCGCAGCGGCACGTCAATGCGGTATGGGGGACCGGTGACCGGCTGCGTTCGTTCCTCGGCTACGTCGCCGGACGAGTCGGGGTCGACGAGACGGACGTACTCGGCGCCGACCTGATGACCCACGACCTCACACCGTCGACTCTCAGCGGCGTCGACCGCGAATTCGTCTCTGCGCCAAGGTTGGACAACCAGGTGACCTGCTATGCGGGGCTCGAGGCCCTGCTTGCCGCGGAACCGTCGGGCCATGTCCCGGTGCTGGCGCTGTTCGACCACGAGGAGGTGGGCTCGACGTCGGATCACGGTGCGCAGTCCGAACTGCTGCTGACCGTCCTGGAGCGCGTGGTGCTGGCCGGCGGCGGCGACCGCGAGGACTTCCTGCGCCGATTGCAGGGCTCGGCGGTGGCGTCGGGTGATATGGCGCACGCGACGCACCCGAACTACCCGGACCGGCACGAACCGGGCCACCTGATCGAGATCAACGGCGGCCCGGTGCTCAAGGTGCAGCCGAACCTGCGCTACGCCACCGACGGCCGCACCGCCGCCACCTTCGCGCTGGCCTGCCGGCAGGCCGGGGTGCCCCTGCAACGCTACGAGCACCGGGCCGACCTGCCGTGCGGCTCGACGATCGGGCCGATGACCTCCGCGCGCACCGGCATCCCGACCGTCGACGTGGGCGCCCCGCAACTCGCGATGCACTCGGCCCGCGAACTGATGGGCGCCCACGACGTCGCGGCCTATGCCGCGGCCCTGCACGCGTTCCTGGCGCCGGCCTGATCGCGCTCAGCGGCCCGGCAACTCCGCCGGGTCGTAGCGGATGACGTTTTCGACCACGATTCCGTTCCGGCTCCGCACCCGGTCCAGGCCGCGAATCTGGAACGGCCCGTCCGGTCCGGTCGCCCGGCCGACGTAATGCAGATAGACCAGCTCCTCGCCGTCGGCCTTACCCGCCACGGTGGCGCTGTCGATCAGCTCGAGGCGCAGATCGGGATAGGCCGCGAGCAGTTCGGCGATCTTGGTTTGATACTCCGCCAGCCCACGCACCGGTTCGGTTTCACCCGGCCAATAGCCGACGATGTCGTCGGCGAGAATGTCCGCGCCCGAGGACATCTCGGGCGCGGCCCAGAAGGCGGCCCACATCTCGGCGCTGAATCTGGGTGCGGTACGGATATCGGTCATGGCTTCCCTCCCGGTCGGGCGCCCGCGGTGAGCGCTGCACGGTCCAGGGTGCTCATGGTGGTGCCGGGCCACAATTACCTCCCAGGTCAGGGTTAGAGTCACCGCCATGGACATTTCCGGTGTGGGCGTGTGGAGTTCCCAACTGCGCTACGGCAATCCGGACAAGGTGGCCGAGGCCGCCGCGGAACTGGAGGAACTCGGCTTTACGGCGCTGTGGGTGCCCGACGTCGGTGGGCCGGTGTTCGACTCCGTCGATCGGCTGCTGGGCGCCACCGAGCAGGTCGTCATCGCCACCGGCATCCTCAACCTCTGGATGCACACTCCCGCCGAGACCGCGGCCAACTACGCGGCCCTGACCGCCGCCCACGGTGACCGCTTCCTGCTCGGTATCGGGGTCAGCCACGCACCGCTGATCGACGCCGCCGAACCCGGCCGCTACCGCAGGCCGCTGGCCGCCACCCGGGAGTATCTCGACGGCCTCGACGCGGCGGACCCGCCGGTGCCGGTGCAGAACCGGGTGCTGGCGGCCCTCGGCCCCAAGATGCTGGCCCTGGCCGCCGGCCGGTCCCGCGGCGCCCACCCGTACCTGACCACTCCGGAACACACCGCGAGCGCCCGCGCCGAACTGGGCGCGGGTCCGCTGCTGCTGCCCGAACAGGGTGTGGTGCTGTCCACCGATCCCGCCGAGGCCCGCACGATCGCCGCGGACTTCCTGCGGGGCTACCTGGCGCTCCCCAACTACGCCAACAACCTGCTGCGGTCGGGATTCACCGAAGAGGACATCTCGTCGATCAGCGACCGCCTGATCGACGCCATCATCGCCTGGGGCGACGAGGACGCGATCCTGCGCCGCATCGACGAACACCGGGCCGCCGGAGCCGACCACGTCTGCGTCCAGGTGCTCACCGGCGACCCGAGGGAGTTCCCGAAGGAGCAGTGGCGGCGGATCGCGGCGGCGCTGCACTAGCCCCCGAGACGTGTCGGAACGCCCGGTCGCGGGGTGGTCACTAGACTGTGCTCGTGACGTCTGGGGTACACGGAGTTGTCGATACCGTCGAGCGGGCAGCGGCAACGCCTGACCACCCCCAACCCTTCCGCGAACTCGGCCTCAAAGACGACGAGTACCAGCGGATCCGCGACATCCTCGGCCGCAGACCCACCGACGCCGAACTGGCCATGTACTCGGTGATGTGGAGCGAGCACTGTTCCTACAAGTCCTCGAAGGTGCATCTGCGCTACTTCGGTGAGACCACCACCGACGAGATGAAGGCCGCCATGCTCGCCGGTATCGGTGAGAACGCCGGCGTGGTCGACATCGGCGACGGCTGGGCGGTGACCTTCAAGGTGGAGTCGCACAACCACCCCTCCTACGTCGAGCCCTACCAAGGTGCGGCGACCGGGGTCGGCGGCATCGTTCGCGACATCATGGCGATGGGCGCGCGTCCGGTCGCGGTGATGGACCAACTGCGGTTCGGGGCCGCCGACGCGCCCGACACCCGCCGCCTCGTCGATGGAGTGGTGCGCGGCATCGGCGGCTACGGCAACTCCCTGGGCCTGCCAAACATCGGTGGTGAGACCGTCTTCGACGCCTCCTACGCCGGCAACCCTCTGGTCAACGCGTTGTGTGTGGGCGTGCTGCGCAAGGAGGACCTGCACCTGGCCTTCGCCTCCGGCACGGGCAACAAGATCATCCTGTTCGGCGCCCGCACCGGGCTCGACGGAATCGGCGGGGTGTCGGTACTGGCCAGCGACACCTTCGGCGGGGACGAAGGCTCCGGGGCGGGCCGCAAGAAGCTGCCCTCGGTCCAGGTCGGTGACCCCTTCATGGAGAAGGTGCTCATCGAGTGCTGCCTGGAGCTCTACGCCGCCGGTCTGGTGATCGGCATCCAGGATCTCGGTGGCGCCGGATTGTCCTGCGCCACTTCGGAACTCGCGTCCGCCGGCGATGGTGGCATGGCCATCGAGCTCGACCGGGTGCCGCTGCGCGCGACGAACATGACGCCGGCGGAGGTGCTCTCCAGCGAGTCCCAGGAACGCATGTGCGCGGTGGTCGCTCCCGAGAACGTCGAGAAGTTCATGGCCGTGTGCCGCAAGTGGGACGTCATCGCGACGGTGATCGGCGAGGTCACCGAGGGTGACCGGCTGCGGATCACCTGGAACGGAGAGACCGTCGTCGACGTGCCGCCCCGCACCGTCGCCCACGAGGGGCCGGTCTACCAGCGTCCGGTGGCCCGTCCGGACTGGCAGGACGAGCTGAACGCCGACACCTCCGCCACACTTGCCCGCCCGGCCACCGGCGAGGAGCTGCGCGCCACCCTGCTCGCGCTTGTCGGCAGCCCGCACCTGTGCAGCCGCGCCTTCATCACCGAGCAGTACGACCGGTACGTGCGGGGCAACACCGTGCTGGCCGAGCACGCCGACGGCG
>JAGQTW010000125.1 GCA_020438785.1 Mycobacterium sp.
TGGATCCACGGCGGCGGGTTCCTCAACGGCAGCGCCGACATCTACGACTCCCGCTGGCTGACCACCCAGGGCGACATCGTCGTCGTCACGGTCAACTACCGCCTGGGCACATTGGGCTTCCTGGCGCATCCGGCGCTGGGCCGCGACGGCGACACCGGCAACTACGGGCTGGCCGACCAACAAGCCGCGCTGCACTGGGTGCGCGACAACATCGCCGACTTCGGCGGCGACCCCGCCAAGGTGACGATCGCCGGGGAGTCGGCGGGCGCGATGTCGGTGTGCGACCACCTCGTCGCGCCGGGGTCGGCCGGACTTTTCCGGGCCGCCATCCTGCAGAGCGGCCCATGCCAGGCCCAGGCCGACCTGCCGCATGCGCAGCGCGTCAGCCTGGACTACGGCGCGAAAGTCGGCTGCGCCGAGGAGGCCACCGCCGCCCAGTGCCTGCGTGCGCTGCCCGCGGACCGGCTGCAGCGTCCACCGTTCTACGTCGGGTTCGGCGCGGACCGGCTCACCGGCCCGGTTACCGGAACCGACCGGCTGCCCCAGGATCCGATGGCGGCCTTCGGGCAGAACCGGGCGCCGCGGATACCGGTGCTGATCGGCACCACCGCCGACGAGTTCACCCTGTTCACCGCCGTCGACTATCTGCAGCACGACGGTCTGCCGTCCTACCCGAGCCTGCTGGCCGACACGTTCGGCGCCGACGCGGTCGCGGTGGCCGCGCACTATCCGCTGCAGCATTACGGGGACAGCACCGGGCAGGCCTACTCCGCCGCGGTCACCGACGGCGTATTCGCCTGTCCCGCAGACCGGATGGCGACGGCGCTGGCGCGCAGCGCGCCGGTGTACGCCTACGAGTTCAACGACCGCACCGCCCCGGCGCCCGATCCGTTCCGCAAGGTGCCGTTCACGGTCGGCGCCGCGCACGGACTCGAGCTGCGCTACCTGTTCGACATCGGCGGCGCGCCACCGCTCGATCCGGCGCAGCGTCAGCTCGCCGACCAGATGATCGGGTACTGGAGCCAGTTCGTAAAGACCGGCGCCCCGGCCGTGGCCGGCCAGCCGGAGTGGCCACAGCTGGGCCCCGACGCGTCGAGTGTCCCGCGGCTGTCGCTGCAGACCAAGGAACTGTCCGTCACCACCGACTACGCGGCGCGCCACCAGTGCCAGTTCTGGGCGACGCTGAGCGGCCCGCGCTAGCCCCGCCACCGGGGGTGGGCGACCACCGCGACCGCATCGGTGACGTCGGCGGCCAGCGGCCGGTGCCGCGGCCCGCGATCGCGCACCCACTGGCCGAACGCGAAATCGGCTGCGGCGAAGGACAATTGCACCAGTAAACCCGGTCGGCTGTCCTCGGCCGGGTCGGCGCCCATCCGCGCGGCGACCAGCGCCACCAGCCGTTCCCGGTCCGCGGCGGCTATGAGCGAAACCCGATCCAGCAGGTGCGGCGCGGTCAGGATCGCGGCGCGCCAGCTCTCCAGGTCGGCATCGTCGAAGGACTCGACCCGGCTGACGATGGCCGCGGCCAGGGCGGCGTCCGGCGGTTCGGTGCGGGGTCTGCGCTCGAGCAGCGAGGCGATCGCCGCCCCGCCGTGTTGCACCGCGGCCAGCAGCAGCTCCTCCTTGGTGGCCACGTGCCGGAAGAACGTCCGCGGCGAGATCGCCGCCTCGGCCGCGATGTCGTCGGTGGTGACGTTGGTGAATCCCTGTGCCGCGAAAAGCCGGTAGGCCGCGGCGTGGATGTCGGCGCGCACCGCGTCCCGCTGCCGGTCGCGCAGCGACGGCGCCGGCTCCCGCGGCGCGCCGGTCACCGGAACGTCCCGGTGCCGCCGTCGAGGTGGATCGTCTGTGCGGTCAGATAGCTCGCGTCGGGTCCGATCAGGAACGCGACCGTGGCGCCGATGTCGGTGTGGGTGTCGCCCACCCGTTGCAACGGAACGCGTTTGAGCGACTTGCCGTAGTCGTCCGGGAAGGCCTGACTCCAGCCCTGCACTCCCTCGGAGTTGGCGAACGGGCACACCACGTTGACCCGGATGTTGTCGCGTCCCCATTCCAGCGCGGCCACCTTGGACATGCCGCGGATCGCCTCCTTGGCGCTGGCGTACGCACCGAAGAACGGCTTGCCCTCCGTGCCGGTGCCCGAGCCGAGATTCACGATGGATCCGCCGCCGGCAGCCCGCAGCGCCGGGTAGGCCGCCTGCATCAGGAAGAACGTCGCCCGCGGTCCGGTGTCGTGGGCGAGATCGTAATCCGCCATGGTGATCTCGGTGAACGGCTTGGGTTCGTTGGTGGCGACGGCGTTGTTCACCAACGCGTCCAGGCCGCCGAACCGCTCGACGGCGGTGTCGACGATCCGTTGATAGCCGGCTTGGTCGCACAGGTCGGCCACCAGGTCGTCGGCCTGCAGTCCGTCGGCGGCGAAGCCACGCGCCACCTCTGTCACCGCGGCGTTGCGATCCACCAGCAGCACCGAGGCGCCGCGCTCGAGCAATGCCAGTGCGATACCCCTGCCGACGCCCTGGGCGGCGCCGGTCACGATCGCCCGGCGCCCGTTCAGCGAGTTCGCGTGCCAGTACGTCCCGCCGTCATCGAGTGCCACGATGCAGTTCCTCCGATGTCCGTGCCTCGCCGGGGAATTCGATGAACTCCACCGCGGTGCCGTCGGGATCCTTGACGAAGAACATCCGCACCCCGGCGATCTCGAAGGGTTCCTGGTCCGGTTCGTAGCCGGCCGCGCGTACCCGCCGGTGGGTGTCGTCGAGATCGGTCACCGACAACGAGATGTTCTGGTTGCCCACGATCGAGCGCCGCGCGGGCCGGCCGTCACCACCGCCCAGCGACAGCAGTTCGAGCAGCACGCCACCGACCAGGCCGCCGACGACGCGGCCCCGGTGCTCGCCGGATCCACCCAGCGCGTGGTCGAACGGTTCACCGGACATGGCCTGGTCGAAAACCACATCCATGCCGAGCAGCCCGCGGTAGAAGCCGAGCGCCCGGTCCATGTCGGTGACGCCGACGACCAGGTGTGAGAACCGAAGGCCGGCAAGCGGTTCCATCAGCCGGCCAGGTCGGGGGCGGCCCGGCCGGCGATCAGCGGCAGATCCAGGTAGGTCTTGATGCCGGGGCCGGCCTCGCACACGTACGGGATGGCGCTGACGCAGTGGTTGGCGGTGGCCACCACCCCGGGATTGCGTTTGAGCCCCTCGGCCACCGATTCCGGTTGCAGTCCCTTGAACGTCAGCGAGACGTCGGGATCGCCGGTGACCTCGACCTCGAACCGCTCACCGTCCGGGCCCAGCGTCCACGGCGGATCCAGCTCGACCTCGCACATCAGCCAGTTGACCGCCGCGGTGACCACCGGCTCGTCGTCCACGATCGCCTGCCAGCGGAACCGGCGGGCCGCCACCGTGCCGGCTTCCATCGGCACCACCAGTTCGTCGGTGCCGCTGACGGCGACGGCGACCTCCTGGGTGGACCGGATGCGCGGCTCGGCGCGGAAGCCGAGTTGGTCGGCGACCATCCGCGCCGACTGCTTGAAGCCGGCCTCCAGCAGGGCGGCGATCGGTCCGCTCATCGCCTGTTCGGGGGTCAGGCCGAAGCCCATCACCTCGCGCACCACCAGCGGCGCGTTGTAGGTGCGGATATCGGAGAACTCCTCGGCCCGCACATGGGTGATCGCCGACGACAGCGAGGAGATCATCAGCGGGAAGCGCTCGGTGATGCCGCCCGGGTGGATGCCCGAGCCGTGCAGGGTGACCGCGCCGGCCAGCGCGGCCTCCTCGATGGCCCGCACGGACGGGTTGTCGCGGTCCGGGTAGACCCAGCCGACCGGGGTCACCACATTCTTGCCGGACCGCAGGATCTTCATGACGACCTGGTCGTCGGGCAGCAGCGGGGAGTACATGACGCAGTCGGCGTCGGTGGCCAGCAGCGCGTCGACGTCGGTGCTCGCCGCCACCCCGATCGGGTCCTCGCCGATGAGTTCGCCGACGTCACGGCCGTCCTTGTCGGCGCTGTGCACCCAGCAGCCGACGAGCTCGAGCTCGGGATGGCGCTGTACGCCCTGGATCGCGGCCTTGCCCACCCCGCCGGTGGCCCACTGGATGACTCGATACATGCTCGGCATGCTATGCCGATGTGGCAGTCACTGTCACTAGCGGCGGGTGTCACCCAGGCGCCGGGCCACCGCGATATCGACGTGAGGGCGGTGGATCGGCGCGAATCACGGCCCTCACGTCGACCTCGTGGAAGACGTCGGTCCACCGGCGCTGAGCAGGCCTTGCGGGGATTTGGATCGTGTCAGTTTCTAGGGCATACTGATCGGGTTGCCCTGAGCCGGGCCCGCGCCCTCGTGGAGCGTGCCGCTCGAGGTATACGACCTGCGCCCGAGCGGGCGCATCCGGTCCCATCTTCGGAGCGCGACGGATTTTCCGGCGCCTGCGAGGCTGCGTGCGGGCGACACACCCGAGCGCGGGGACCGGAGTACCAGGACAGGTAAACAGCGGCGGCGATAGCCAGCGTTGGACCGGCCGGAAGGTCGGGGCAGCGCAGGGACACCATGCAGGACGGTGCCCCACACATGAAGACCGAGCACGACCAAGAGTGAGGTAGGAGAAGCGTGGCGGGACAAAAGATCCGCATCAGGCTCAAGGCCTACGACCATGAGGCCATTGACGCCTCGGCGCGCAAGATCGTGGAGACGGTCACCCGTACCGGCGCCAGCGTGGTCGGCCCGGTGCCGCTGCCGACTGAGAAGAACGTGTATTGCGTCATCCGCTCGCCGCACAAGTACAAGGACTCGCGGGAGCACTTCGAGATGCGTACGCACAAACGGCTCATCGACATCCTCGACCCGACGCCGAAGACCGTTGACGCCCTGATGCGCATCGATCTGCCGGCCAGCGTCGACGTGAACATCCAGTAGGAGTCGGCGAACAATGGCACGCAAAGGAATCCTGGGCACCAAGCTGGGCATGACCCAGGTGTTCGACGAGAACAACCGCGTCGTCCCCGTCACGGTCGTCAAGGCCGGCCCCAACGTGGTGACCCGCATCCGCACCCCCGAGCGCGACGGTTACAGCGCCGTCCAGCTGGCGTACGGGGAGATCAGCCCGCGCAAGGTGAACA
>JAGQTW010000126.1:0-3649 GCA_020438785.1 Mycobacterium sp.
CGTCGAAGATCAGGCTCATCACCTGATTGTTGGCCAGCAGCGAGTAGCTGACCATGAAGTCGTGGTTGTAGCTGGGATAGCCGACCGGGGGGATCGGCAGGGTGTCGAACACCCCGCGACCCAAATGGCAGCTCACGGTGATGTCGTGTTTGGTGGCCGCCGCCCAGACCGGGTCGTATTTCGGGTCACCCCAGGCGGGTTTGGGCTCCGCCTTGATCAGCACCTGCACCATGTACGGGTGCTCGGCCCACTTCTCTATCTCGAGCGCCGCACCGTCGGGATCCTCGATGGCCACGCAGATCGACCCGCGCCACCGCTCGTGCCAGTTGTTCTTGCCGTCCAGCCAGTGCTCGGCCTGCCAGGCGTTGTGCGCGTACGTCAGCGCGGCGGTGGCCTCGGTGGTCCGGCAGTAGCTGTGCACCGGCTCCAGCACCGCGATGTCTGCGCCGGCCTCCATGATGGCCTGCCGCAACGCGAGATCGGGGTCGGTGCAGGCGAACTCGCCGTCGTCCGGGAACGTGTCGACCCGCATCGCGTAGGCATGGGCGTAGTCGGGGGCGTCGTAGTAGATCAGCTCACCGACCCGGTGGTTCATGAAGTACTTGCTGCGGATCGGCTCCGGGATGTACTCCTGCAGCACGCCGCGGCGGGGGACGGGGTGCACGTCGGAGTCGACACAGCGCACCGCGACCCGCTCGGTGGGGGTGACCCGTTCGGAGATGTGGGTGAGAGTCATCGTGGCCTCCTCCTTGTTACCGCGCGGCCAGACCGGCGGGGATCTCGATGCCGTACAGCCCGGCGGCGTTGCGCCAGCACACTTTCTCGCGCTGCTCGGCGGTCCAGGCCGCGGGTAGTTCGCGGGCGTCGCCGCAGTGCCAGTGCGGGTAGCTCGAGCCGAACATCAGCATGTCGTCCTTGCCGGTGAACGACAGCCACTGGTCGGCGAAGTCGGCGTCGCCGGGGCCGTCGATGCTGTTGTGGATGAAGAAGACGTGCCCGGGCAGGTAGTCGCTGGGCATCCTCGGCGCCCACGGCGTCTGCTCCAGGTGCGGACGGCCGAAGCAGTCCATCCGCCAGATGAACGGGGTCACCATGTCCGCGGCGCCGTCGGCCCAGACGAACTTCAGGTCGGGCAGCCGCTCGAAAACGCCCTCGGCGATCATGTTCAGCAGGTGATAGATGTAGTTCAGCGACATGAAGCCCAGGTACTGCTCGAAGGTCCTGGTGTTGCCCGACGGCGTCGGCGGGAACGCGATGCCCTCGCCGACCTCGATGTGGGTGGCCACCGGAAGCCCGGCATCCACGGCGGCCTCCCACAGCTCCCAGAACTGCGGCTTGCCGTAGAGCTCGCGGGACTGCAGCGGGATGCCGATCTGCACGACGCGCGGGTGATTCTTGTACTTGTCGATCTCGCGCAGTGCGCCGCTGATGTCGTCCGGGTTGACCCGGATCGTGCCGCGGAAGCGCTCGCCGAGTTCGGGGTGCTCGAGCCAGCGCGACACCATCATCTCGTTGTGCGCGGCCAGGATCGCGGTGCCCAGGTGCCGGTCGGGCATGATGCCGCGGCCCATCGGGTGCAGCACCGCCACGTCGACGCCGCGGTCGGTGAACAGGTGCCGCGCGACGACGTCGGGATCCGATCCGGGGTACTGCCCGTCGGGCCCGCGGGAGCCCTTGACGTACTCCCCGCCTGGGGCGCCGTACCAGTCCATCTCGTAGTCCGGGAACCCGCGGCTCTTGAACGGCTCCCGCATCACGGTGCGCAGTTCGGGTGTGGATCCGAAGAAGATGTGGACGCTCGCGTCGATCAGGGGCGTGCTCGTCCCGTCCCGGTGCTCGATCACCAAAGCCGCCTTCCGTCCGCAGGCCCGCACCGGAGCAGGTGCCGGTGTACATCCGAGTTCTTCAACAGCAAGAACAAGATTCTCGCTACTGAGAGTAGAACCTCGTTACCACTTTGCCTCACCCGGGCGTTCCCAGCAAGCAAATCAGCCGGTAGAGTGCGATACCGTCCTGGGAGAATCCGTGACGCACTAATCGAGAATCATATTTCCACGGATCACACCACGTGAGCAGGAGGCGATTGGGTGCTACTCGAATTCGACGCTGATCAGCAGCTGTGGCAGGACACGGTCCGCGATGCGGTGGCCAAGCAGTGCCCGGCGAACCTGGTCCGCGGTGTCGCCGAGAACAAGGTGGACGCGGCGCCGCTGTGGGGCAGCTACGTCGAGCAGGGCTGGACCGAGCTGGTCGATCCGGAGAACGCCGTCGAGCTGGCCATCGTGCTGGAGGAACTCGGCCGTGCCACCGACCCGACCCCGTACCTGGCCACCGTCACGCAGTTCGCCCCGCTGGCCGGCGAGCGCTACCAGGCGGGCGAGGCCGGTACCGCGCTGTACTCGGGCATCACCGCGCACCGTGCCGCCGACGGCTGGGCGCTCAGCGGAACCGCCCGCTACGTGCTCGACGGTGACCGCGCGGAGAAGTTCGCGGTGGTCACCGACGGCGGGACCTTCGTCATCGACGCGGCGCACGCCCAGGTCACCCGCACCGAGGTGTTCGACCCGGTGCTGCACGTCACCGATGTGACGCTTGCGGACGTGCGGGTGGGCCAGGACGACCGGGTGCACACAGATGCCGAGCGGGCGCACCACGTCGCGCTCATGGGCATCTCGATCACGACGGTGGGCGCCTGCCAGCGGGCCCTCGACCTGGTGTTGGCGCATGTGCGGGACCGGCATCAGTTCGGCGTGCCGATCGGGTCGTTTCAGGCCGTGCAGCACAAGGCGGTGGACATGCATGTCGCGATCGAGCGGGCCCGCGCGCTGGCCTACTTCTCGGCGCTGACGATCAGCGCCGACGACCCGCGCCGGCGGCTGGCCGCGGCGATGGCGAAAGCCGCTGCGGGAGAATGCCAGTCGGTGGTATTCCGGCACGGCCTGCAGCTCTTCGGCGGCATGGGCTTCACCTGGGAGAACGATGTCCAGTTCGCGCTCAAGCGGGCCAAGGTCGGCGAGCTGATGCTCGGCGGCGCGGCCGAGCACCGCGCGGTCATCGCCAACGAGCACAGGGGGTTGTGATGCAGCTGACCTTCGATCCCGACGTCGAAGAGTTCCGGGCGGAATTCGTCGAGTTCCTCGAGGCCAACCTGCCCACCGAGGCCGAGACCACCGAAAGACCGCGGTCGGTGTCGCACATGCCCGCCTGGGCGCGGCGCTGGCAGCGGCTGCTGTTCGACAACGGCTGGCTGCTGCCGGGGCAGCCCCCTGAGTTCGGCGGCCGCAACGCGACCGTCCTGCAGCAGTTCGTCCACCTCGAGGAACTCTGCAACCGGCGGATCTACCACAGTTTCAACCCGCAGGGCGTCAACATCGTTGCGGCGTCGCTCATCTCGTTCGGTTCCGAGGAGCAGAAGCACCGCTGGGCGGTGCCGGTGCTCAAGGGCGAGATGACCGCATCGCTGGGTATGAGCGAACCCTCTGCGGGTTCCGACCTCGCCTCATTGCGCACCCGCGCGGTGCTCGACGGTGACCACTTCGTGGTCAACGGGCAGAAGGTGTGGACCTCGGGCGCCCACGACGCGGACTTCCTGCTGACCTTCGTGCGCACCGACCCGGACGCCCCCAAGCACAAGGGCATCAGCGTGCTG
>JAGQTW010000126.1:3710-11367 GCA_020438785.1 Mycobacterium sp.
CAACGAGGTGTTCTTCACCGACGTGCGGGTGCCCGCGGAGAACCTGGTCGGCCCACTCAACGGCGGCTGGGGCGTTGCCAACGGCTCGCTTGGCCACGAGCGAACGATGATGTGGCTGGGCTTCGCCGACCGAATCCACAACGTGCTCGGTGACTTTCGCCCGCGCACCCCGCTGGAGCGTGATCAGTTCGCCTCGGGCGTCATGGACTATCACGCGCTGCGGCTGATGGGCTCGCGGGGGCTGGCCAAGGCCGCCCGCGGGGAGACCGACGTCGCGGGCGTGTCGGTGGTCAAGCTGTTCGGCTCGGAGGCGGAGTTGCGGCTGGCCGAGCACGCCCTGACTGCCGCCGGGCCCGACGGGCTGATGCACCCGGCGATGTCGGGGCCGTACGCGCACATGAACCTCGATCACTACTTCGCCAGCTGGTTCGAGCGCTACGCCCGCAGTTTCTCCGGCACCATCGCCGGTGGAACCTCGGAGATTCAGCGCAACATCATCGCTCAGCAGGTGCTGGGCCTGCCGCGCGGAAAGTAGCCCGCGTGGCGTTGATTCAGACACCAGGCACACGGTTACTCGCACTCTTTGTGCGTGGGTTCTGAATCAACGCAGCGGGATTCAGTCGATGACGGCCGCTTCCTTACGCTCGGTGATCGGCCGCGCCAGCTCCTGCTCGTCGCAGATCCGCTGGAGCTTGTCCAGGGTCTCGTCCAGGCCCGGGCCCAGCGGCTTACGGGGCGTGAACGTCGCGGGTAGGTGCCGCATGCCCTGGATCACGCCGATGGTGTCGTAGTGCACGGTGCGCTCGGGCTCGCACCGGTAGTCCGGAATGCGGTCCAGAACGCTGGTCAGCATGTCCTTGAACACCGCACGGGCGACGTTGGAGCCGATGCACCGGTGCACGCCGATGCCGAAGCTGAAGTGCCGATTGCCCTTTCGGTCCAGGATCACGTCGTTCGGATCGTGGAACACCGACGGGTCGCGATTGGCCATCGCCCAGGAGATCCACACCCGCTCGCCCTCCTTGAAGTGATGGCCCTCGAGCTCCACGTCGTCGGAGAAGGTGCGGCCGTCGCCGGGTGCCGGGGTGTAGAACCGCAGGAACTCCTCGGTCGCCGGGTCGAGCAGGGTTTCGCGCTCGCGGATCAGCCGTTCGCGTTCGTCGGGGTGTTCGGACAGCCATTCCAGCGCATGGGCGGTCAGCGCGGTGGTGGTGTCGAACCCGCCGCCGATCACCAGCCCGAGCATGCCCAGGATCTCCATGTCCGGCGCCGGCTCGCCGTCGATCCGCAGATTGAGCAGTGCGTTGATCAGGCCCGGGCGGGGATTCTGCTTGGCCTCGTTCATCCGGGTGATCAGGTCGATGCCCATCTCGCGATGCTGCTGCGCCACCCGCTCGGCGTCGGGGGAGTGCTCCGGGGTGTAGATCGCGGCGTGGGTCGGCTCGCAGTAAATCGTCCAGTTCTTCAGCGGGATCCCCAGCAGCGCCATCGTCAGGACGGCGGGAACGACGTTGGCCAGGTCGTCGACGAAGTCCATCTCCCCGGTCTCGATCTTCTCGTCGATGCTGGCGCGCACGATCTCGTGGATGAACGGCTCCCACCGGGCGACCGCGGCGGGTGACAGGTACGGGTTGAAGGCATTTCGGTAGATCCGATGCTCGGGGTCGTCCATCTCGAGCATGCCGCCCCGGGTCACCACCCGGCGTGCGGTCGGGATCGAAATCCCCTTGTAGCCCTTGCGTTCACCGTTGATGTCGTGGTCGTTCGAGATGTGCGGGCAGCGGGCCAACTCGAACACCGCGCTGCTGCCCGCGGCTACCCAGTGCCCGCCGTAGGTGTCCGACCACGCGACCGGGCACTTGTCGTGCATCTCCTCGGTGATCTTCTCGAACTGCACGCGATAGTCCGACGTGTGCCGGTCGAAGTGATACCGCGGTTGTCTGCGTTGTTCGTCCGTGGTGGCGTCGTCGCTGGTCAAGGCGCTGTCTCCCTTTGGCTGTTGGGGGATAGGACTTTTCAGTCCTCGTCGATGAGGATCGCCTGCTCCGGGCAGGACTGGGCGGCCTCACGAACCGCGGCCTCCTGGTCGGGCGGTACCACCTCGGTGACCGCCGACGAGCTGCCGTCAATGTCGCTGAGCTGGAACATCTCTGGAGCGATCATGGCGCACAGGGTGTGTCCCTGGCAGCGGTCCTGATCAACCCTTACCTTCACGGATTCCCCTTCGATCTTTCGCGTTCGACTCGGATATCAGACGTGGTAGTCGTACCACTTGAGGTAGCCGCCGGCATCGACGCGCAATTGCATACCGGTGACGTAACGCGCCTCGTCGGAGGCCAGCCACAGTACCGCGTTGCTGATATCCAGCGGCTCAACGTAATTGACCCGCATCGCCTGCTGGACGCCGAAGACCGGCTCGGCGTCGGCCCGGGTGGGGTGCTCGAGGTCCGGTCGGAAGGACTTATACATCGGCTCGCTCTGCAGCATGTCGGTGTTGCAGTTGGTCGGGTGTACGACGTTGGCGCGGATGCCCCGCACCGCCAGTTCGGTGGCCAGGTCGTGAACGTAGTTCGACAGCAGGCGCTTGGCGACCATGTAGGACATGCCGCCCGGGTCCGCGCCGGGGTTGTCCTTCTGGTGGGCGTCCATCAGCGCGGCGGTGGATCCGGTCGCGATGATCGACGCGCCCTCTTCCAGGTGCGGCAGCGCCACCTGGATGGCGTTGATGGTGCCGATCAGGTTGGTGTTGATGACGTCGCACCACGCCTGCAGCGGTGGGGTGCCCTTCATCCCGGCGATGCCGGCCTGGGCGACGACGATGTCGACCTTGCCGAACTCCGCGAGCCCCTGGTCCAGTGCCCTTTTGAGCTGCGCGGCCTCGCGCACGTCGGCCTGCGCGGTCAGGATCCCGCGGCCGGTCTTCTTGACGAGGTCGGCGGTCTCCTCGAGGTCCTCCGGGGTGGCCATCGGGTAGCCGATGGTCTCGATGTCCTTGCACAGGTCGATCGCGATGATGTCGGCGCCCTCCTCGGCCAGCCGCAGCGCGTGGCTGCGCCCCTGACCGCGTGCGGCGCCGGTGATGAAGGCGACCTTGCCTTGGACTCGTCCCACTGATGTTCCTCTCGGTTGGTGTTCGGCCGGTCAGGTGTTGCGTCCGCCGTTGACGCCGAGGATCTGGCCGGTGATGTAACCGGCCTCCTCGGAGATGAAGAAGGCGCACGCGGCGGCGATGTCCTCCGGCTTGCCCATCCGGCCCACCGGGGTGCGCTTGATGGCCTCCTCGATCGAGCCGAGGTTGCCCTGTTCGGCCGAGGCGCGCAGCATCGGGGTGTCGACGAAGCCCGGCGGCACCGCGTTGACGGTGATACCGGCCGGACCGTATTCCAGCGCAAGACTTTTCGTCAGACCGTTGACGCCGGACTTGGCCGCGACGTAGGCCGACATGAATGGTGCGCCGGAGTGCGTGCTCGACGAGGAGATGTTGACGATGCGGCCCCAGCCGGCCTCGACCATGTCGGGCAGGACGGCCTGGGTGGTGTGGAAGACGCCGTGCAGGTTGATGTCGATGATCTTGCGCCACTCGTCGAAGGTGATGTTGGCGAATCGCCGGAAGACCTCCTTGCCCGCGGCGTTGACCAGGATGGTCACCGGCCCCAGCGCGGCGCGGATCTCGGCGAGGGCGGCGTCGATCTGGGCGCGGTCGGTCACGTCGGCCAGGTACGAGTGATCGGTGTCGGCCGAGTTGAGGTCGACGGTCGCCACGTTGTAGCCGTCGGACCGCAACCGGTCGGCGATCGCCGCCCCGATACCGGAGCTGCCTCCGGTCACCAATGCGGTCTTCAAAGGCGGCCTCCATCACGGTCGAACAGCGGACGGCGCGGTGCCGTTCGGCGGCCACGCCCGCCAGCGTCGCCAACCCAGGCGATCTCGGTGGTCAAGAATCTCCCTTTCCGGAATGAGAACGGTACTCTCGCTGTGACGCATTTCGCAAGACACTCTGACGCAATGTGTCTAACTGCGGAGATATGACACCCACAGGCCGCGGTGGGCGGTGTCGCAGGTTGGCGATGGGGTCCCAAACGCGTCTTGAGTTCTCACAGCCCGAATGTATGATTCGCCGAAGATGAGAACCGAGTTATCCCTCGACTCGAGGAGTTGATGCATGCCTGTGCAGGACACGACGGCACCCGTCGCCGACGCAACTGCGGGGGAGGGCCGGGTGTCCGAGCCGCGCATGCTGATCGACGGCCGTCTTGTCGGTGCCGACAAGACGTACCCCTCGGTGAACCCCGCGACCGGTGCGATCGTCGGCTACGCGCCCGACGCCGGCGTCGCCGATGCCGAGCGGGCCATCACCGCCGCCCGCCGGGCGTTCGACGGCACCGACTGGCCGACCAATGTCGAGCTGCGCATCCGGTGCATGGAGCAGCTGCACACAGCACTCGTCGAGCACGTCGACGAACTGCGTGCGCTGACCATCGCCGAGGTCGGCGCCACCCGGGCCCTGACCGAGGGACCGCAGCTGGAAGACCCGATCCGGATCGTCGGCTATTACGCGGATCTGCTGAAGAGCTACCCGATGAGTGAGGAACTCGGCGAGATCGAGAGCCGCGGACAGCGGCACCGCCGCTGGGTGGAGAAGGAGGCCGCCGGCGTCGTGGCGGCGATCATCGCCTACAACTACCCCAATCAGCTGGCCCTGGCGAAGCTCGGTCCGGCGCTCGCGGCCGGCTGCACCGTGGTACTCAAGGCCGCCCCGGACACCCCGCTGACCACGCTGGCCCTGGGTGAGGTGATCGCCGAGTACACCGATATCCCGCCCGGTGTCGTCAACGTGATCAGTTCCACCGATGCCCAGGTCGGCGTCGCGCTGACGACGAGTCCCGACGTGGACGTCGTGACCTTCACCGGGTCGACCGCCACCGGCCGCAAGATCATGGCCGCGGCCAGCGACACCATCAAGAAGGTATTCCTGGAGCTCGGCGGCAAGTCGGCGATGATCGTCCTCGACGACGCAGACTTCAACACCTGCGCGATGATGGCGGCCTTCATGATCTGCTCGCATGCCGGGCAGGGCTGCGCGATCACCACCCGGCTGCTGGTGCCGCGCACGCATCAGGACGAGATCGTCGGGATGGTCAAGAACTATCTGTCGATGGTCCGCTACGGCGATCCGGCCGAGCCCGACACCTACATGGGGCCGCTGATCAGCGAGACTCAGCGAGACAAGGTCGACGGAATCGTGCAGCGCGCCGTCGCGGCCGGCGCGACGCTGGTCACCGGCGGCCGGAAGGTCGAGGGCCCGGGCTACTTCTACGAGCCCACCCTGCTGACCGACGTGGATCCGGACAGCGAGATCGCCCAGGAGGAGATCTTCGGGCCGGTGCTCGTGGTGCTGGCCTACGACGATGACGACGACGCCGTGCGCATCGCCAACAACTCCATCTACGGACTGTCCGGCGGCGTGTTCGGCGATCCGGATCGCGCGCGCGCCATCGCCCGCCGGGTCCGCTCCGGAACCTTGAGCATCAACGGCGGCAACTACTTCGCGCCGGACAGCCCGTTCGGCGGCTACAAGCAGTCCGGCGTCGGCCGGGAGATGGGGGTCGCCGGCCTCGAGGAGTTCCTGGAGGGCAAGACCCTCGCCGAGGTCGTCTCGTGAGCGGGCCACTCGCGGGCGTCCGGGTTCTCGAGGTCGCGATGTACGGGTTCGTCCCATCCTGCGGCGCGGTGCTCGGCGAGTGGGGCGCCGAGGTCATCAAGGTCGAGCACGCGGTCACCGGTGATCCGCAGCGCGGCCTGCGGCAGACCGGGCCGCTGCGGGTGGAGGGTGACCCGAACCCCAACGTGGAACACGCGAATCGCGGTAAGCGCAGCATCGGCCTGGACATGTCGGTGCCCGAGGGCAAGGAGGTGCTGCTCGAACTCGTCCGCCGCTCGGATGTGTTCCTGACCAGCTTCCTGCCCGGGCACCGCCGCAAGTTCGGCATCGACGTCGAGGACATCCGCGCCGTCAACCCGAAGATCATCTACGCCCGCGGGAGTGCGTTCGGCCCGCGCGGGCAGGAGGCGGAAAAGGGCGGCTACGACATGACCGCCTTCTGGTGCCGGGCCGGCACCGCCGCCACCATCACCCCGCCCGGGATCGAAGGCATGATCGGCCCGCCCGGACCGGCCTACGGCGACACCATCTCCGGCACCAATCTGGCCGGCGGCATCGCGGCGGCGTTGTTCAAGCGGGAGCGCACCGGTGAGCCGTCGGTGGTCGACGTCTCTCTGTTGGGCAGTGGTCTGTGGGCGATGGGCCACACCATCGCGCTGACCCAGCATCTGCAAGAGCGACTGGTAGCGCCCGTCCCCGGGGTGCACGGTTCGCCGATCAACCCGCTCGTGGGCCTTTATGAGACGGCCGACGGCCGCTACATCTCCTTCGTGATGATGCAGCCCAACAAGTTCTGGGCCGACGTGTGTCGGCACATGGACGTCACCGAGTACATCGACGACCCGCGGTTCGCCAGTGCCGAACAGATCGCCGCGCACACCGCCGACGCGGTGGAGATCCTCGGCAAGGCGATGGCCACCCGCACCCTGGAGGAGTGGTCAGCCCGCTTCGCCACCCTGGCCGGGCCGTGGGCGCCGGTGCAGGACACACTGCAGGCGGCCGCCGATGCCCAGGTGCGGGCCAACGATTACTTGGTGCAGGCCGGCGAACTGGAGCTGGTGTCCAACCCGGTGCAGTTCGACGTCGCCGCCCCCCGTTCCGGGGCCGCGCCCGGCTTCGCCGAGCAGACCGACGAGATCCTCGAGGAACTCGGATTGGACTGGGACCGGATCATCGAGCTCAAGACCGCCGGCGCGGTCACCTAACGGGCGCGCCGGAGATCTCATGCGCCACGCCACCATCGCTGGGACCCGCCGAGCCACCACGCGGGCTCGGAGCGCACATTCGCGGCCTGCATTCGATTTGCCCAGCGGGCGTTATTTGCACACGACTTCGGTGACCGGCGAACACGTGTCGAGAATCGTCGTCGGAAATGAGCCGCAGCCATTGCCGAATTCCAAAGTGCGGCTAAGTTTCGCCCGGCCACGCCCCGGAACGAGCGCCGGCTCGTGGGCCACCAGTCCTGAAAGCGGCTGTCCTGCAGGGCGTCTCGGCGCCACCGAGGGCGCGCCAATCGGGCATGGGAACGTCCGGCTCCGGCCACCGGCCGGGCGGCGCCGCGAAGAAATGACGAAATTGTCAGCCACGCCTTGCGCTGAAAGCGGCGCGAAAAGCACGGCATTCTGTGCGAACGCTGATATCGGTGTTGCTGAAGTTCACGATTCCATCACCCCGGCCAACAAGATCAGCTATGAAGTGACTGCAGTGACGACCCTGGAAGGACCGGTTGCCGATGGCAAGTAAAGGACCAGATCGGTGGTCGCCGGGGATTGCTTTGTCGTCGGGTGTGTCGGGTCCGATGGCTGCGGTGGGTGGTCTGTTCGCGATGTCGGCGGACGCGGTGCGGTTTGTGTTTCGGAAGCCGTTTCAGTGGCGGGAGTTTTTGGAGCAGGCGTGGTTTGTGGCGCGGGTGTCGTTGGCGCCGACGTTGTTGGTGGCGATTCCGTTCACGGTGTTGGTGTCTTTCACGCTGAACATTTTGTTGCGGGAGCTCGG
>JAGQTW010000127.1 GCA_020438785.1 Mycobacterium sp.
GGCACCACCTCGCGCAGGATCTCCTTGAGGCGCTGCCGCTCGGTGTCGGGCAACTTGCGGCTGATCCCGGTCGACGAGGCTCCGGGAACGTAGACCAGGTAGCGGCCCGCCAGCGAGACCTGGGTGGTGAGGCGGGCACCCTTGTGGCCGACGGGATCCTTACTGACCTGGACCAAGACGTAGTCGCCGGGCTTCAGCGCCTGTTCGATCTTGCGCTGCGCCCCGCCCAGGCCGGCGGCTTCCCAGTTCACCTCGCCGGCATAGAGCACGCCGTTGCGCCCGCGCCCGATGTCGACGAACGCCGCCTCCATCGAGGGCAGCACGTTCTGCACGATGCCGAGATAGATGTTGCCGACCAGCGAGGCCGAGGCGGCCGAGGTGACGAAATGCTCGACGACGACGCCGTCCTCCATCACCGCGATCTGGGTGTAGCGGGCACCTTCGTGCGGCGGCTCGGTGCGGACCTTGTCGCGCACCACCATGACGCGTTCGACCGCCTCGCGGCGGGCCAGGAACTCCGCTTCGGACAGGATCGGCGGGCGGCGGCGACCGGCGTCGCGGCCGTCGCGGCGACGCTGACGCTTGGCCTCCAGCCGGGTCGAGCCGCTGATCCCCTGGATGGCATCCGGGTCACGCTCGGACTTCTGGCTGCGCGGAGCGCGTTCGTGCACGACGGTGTTCGGCGGGTCGTCACCGGCGTTCGGGTCGGAGTCGTCACCGGTACCGGCCTTGCGGCGCCTGCGCCGGCGGCGCCTGCGGGTAGCCCCCTCGCCGGCCGCCGAATCCTCGTCACCGTTGTCGTCGTCACCCTCGGCGTCCTCGGCCTCGGCGGTGTACCCCGCCGGGGAGTCGTCGCCATCCTCACCGTCGGGGCCGCCCTGCTCGCCGCGGCCACGCCCGCGGCCGCGGCGACCGCGGCGGCGCCTGCGGTTGGCCGGGCGTTCGGACTGCTCACCGTCGCCGTCCTGGGCACCGGTGTCGTCGTCTTCGTCGTCCTCGTCGTCCGGTTCGTCGGCCTCCACCTCGACCACCTGGGGGGCGACGAACAGTGGCATGTATCCGGGCTGCTCGGCGGGGGCGGTTTCCAGCATCAGCCGCGATTCGGGCTCGGCCTGGGCGTCCCCGGCCTCGGCGGCGTCCTCACCGGTCGGGTCATCGCTGCCGGCCAGCACATCGCGGACGCGGACCGCGTCGGTCCGATCGACGCTGGACTGCGCGCTCCGGGTGCGCCCGTCGAGTTCGCTCAGCGCGTCGAGGACGCGGCGACTGGTGGTGCCGAGCACCCGCGCCAGCGAGTGCACCCTCAGCCGGTCGGGAAGGTCCTCCGGTGTAGCCGCGGACGCGTCCCATTCGGGCTGGTCCGGGGTTTCGGGCAGATCCTGGTTGAGGTCATCGTCGGCCACGTAGTCTCCTAGGGCCCCCGGGCGCGTCCTGTCGACGCGGCCACGCGAGGGCTTCCGCTATGCGCCCGGGTTACTTCCCCCGGGCTTGTGATGGTCTCGCTCCGAACCGCCCCGTGAGAACGTGTCCGGTGCCTGGCTGAATGACGGCTGTGACGGTCCGCGCCACACCGCACCGCGGTGGTCGCGCACGTCTAAGTCTTCATTCGGACGAACCCTTGGGGGTACATCCGGGACCAGTATCCCATATCGCGGGCCCGATTCGGACCGGCAGGCGCGGTTCGGGGTCAGCGACCGGGGAACCAGAGCCCGATCTCGCGTTCGGCAGACTCCGTGGAGTCCGAGCCGTGCACGAGGTTGAACTGGGTCTCGAGTCCGAAATCACCCCGGATGCTGCCCGGAACGGCCTTCTCTACCGGGTCCGTTCCGCCCGCGAGCTGCCGGAATGCGGAGACCGCGCGGGGGCCCTCCAGGATCGCCGCCACCACGGGGCCGGACGTGATGAATTCCAGGAGCGAGTCGAAGAACGGCTTGCCGTCGTGCTCGGCGTAGTGCGCCCGGGCCAGCTCGTCGTCGACGTGCTTGAGCTCGAGGGCAGCGATGCTCAGGCCCTTGCGTTCGATCCGGCCGATGATCTCGCCGATCATCCGTCGCTCCACGCCGTCGGGCTTGATCAGCACAAGTGTCCGCTCGCTCACGGCGCACAGCGTACCCGTCAGTCGGGCGGCGGCTGCTGGCCGGGCAGCAGGCCCCGGCGCTGCCGGCGCAGCACCTCGCCGCGCAGGTAGGCGATCAGCAGCCACACCACGGCGAACAGCACACCGACGAATCCGACGGCGGGATAGACCAGGAAACCGGCGATCAGGATCAGTTGCACGCCGAGGTTCACCCAGATGGCCCACGGCCGGCCCTGGACACCGGCGAGCAGCACCAGCAGCACCGCAAAGCCGACCAGGTAGGCCGTCGACCACGCCGAGAGGCCACCGCCCACCGACGAGACCACCGGCAGCGCCAGCAGCACGACAATCGCCTCCAGGATGAGGGTGCCGGCCATGACGCCGCGAAAGCTCTTCCAGGGATCCGGAGCCGCTGGAGCCACCGGGTCGGCGACATCGGGATCCGGAGCCGCCGGGTCGGCGACATCGGGATCCGGAGCCACCGGGTCTGGCGTGTCGTCGCTCATTGCGGATCCCTTCCGAACAGCGTGCGGGCCACACCGGCGGTGACCACCGACCCGGTGATGACGATGCCGGCTCCGGAGAAGCCGTCGCTTTCCACCGCGGAGTCCTCGACGAGCGCGGTGGCGGTCTCGATGGCGTCGGGCAGCGTGTCGGCGCGCACCACCCGTTCCGGCCCGAAGATCTCCTCGGCGCGCAGCAGCAGCGTGTCCACGTCCAGCGCCCGCGGGGACCCGTTGCTGGTCACCACGACCTGGCTGAACACCGGCTCGAACGCCGCCAGCATCGCCGTGACGTCCTTGTCGGCCATCACCCCGAGCACCCCGACCAGGAAGTGGAAGTCGAACTCGGTGGTCAGAGCGTCGGCGAGCGCCGCGGCGCCGGCGGGATTGTGGGCGGCGTCGATGAACACCGTGGGCGCGCTACGCATCCGCTCCAACCGCCCCGGGCTGGCGGCGGCGGCGAAGCCCGCGCGCACCGCGTCGATGTCGAGCTGGCGCTGGGCCCCGGCGCCGAAGAAGGCCTCGACCGCGGCGAGCGCCAGCGCCGCGTTCTGCGCCTGGTACTCGCCGTGCAGCGGCAGGAACACGTCGGAGTACACGCCGCCGAGGCCCTGCAGCTCCAGCAGCTGGCCGCCGACGGCCACCTGCCGGCTCAGCACCGCGAACTCCGAGTCTGCCCGCGCCACCGCGGCGTCGGCCCGCACCGCCTGGGCCAGCAGCACCTCCATCGCCTCGGGCAGCTGGCGCCCGATCACGGCGACAGTGTCGACCGGGACCAGCTCGCCGCGGGGCGCGCCGATGATGCCCGCCTTCTCGGCGGCGATCTCGGCGATCGTCTCGCCGAGGTACTCGGCGTGGTCGACGCCGATCGGGGTGATCACCGCGACCGCCGCGTCGACGACGTTGGTGGCGTCCCACCGCCCGCCCATCCCGACCTCGATGACGGCGATGTCCACCGGGGCGTCGGCGAACGCCGCGAACGCCATCGCGGTGACGACCTCGAACTTGCTCATCGCCGGGCCGCCCTCGTCCTCGGACTTGGCGTCGATCATGTGCACGAACGGCTCGATCTCGCGGTAGGTCTCCACATAGCGGGCCGGGGTGATCGGCTGGCCGTCGATGGCGATCCGCTCGACCGCGGACTGCAGGTGCGGGCTGGTGGTTCGGCCGGTGCGCTGCCCGAACGCCGTCAGCAGGGCGTCGATCATCCGGGCGACCGACGTCTTGCCGTTCGTGCCTGCGATGTGGATGCACGGATAGCTCAGCTGCGGGCTGCCCAACAGCTCCATCAGCGCGGCGATCCGTGCCGTGCTGGGCTCGAGTTTGGTCTCCGGCCAACGCTGGTCGAGCAGATGCTCGACCTGCAGCAGTGCGGCGACCTCGTCCGGCGTGGGTTCGGGAAGGGTCATGCCAGGTCGGCCAGCCGTGCGGTGATCCGCTCGACCTCCTCGCTGGCCAGCTGTCTGCGGCCGCGGATCTTCTCGACGACGTCGGCGGGAGCCTTGGCCAGGAACGCCGCGTTGTCGAGTTTGGCTGCGGTGCCTGCCAATTCCTTCTGCGCCGCGCTCAGATCCTTCTCCAGCCGCCGCCGCTCGGCCGCCACGTCGACGGTTCCCGAGGTGTCGAGCTCGATGTTGACGGTGCCCGCGGACAGCCGGACCTCCACCTGCGCGCTGGCGCCGAAGTCGGCGGCCGGACTGGTCAGCCAGGCCAGCGCCGTCACCGCGGGTATGTGGCCGGCCAGGCCCGCCGGCTCGACTCCGGTGAGTCGGGCGGGTACCTTCTGCCGGTCGGCCAGGCCCTGGTCGCTGCGGAAGCGGCGGATCTCGGTGACCAGCTTCTGCAGATCGGCGACGCGCTGGGCGGCAGCATGATCCAGCGCCATCCCGGAGGGTTCCGGCCAGTCGGCGATGACCACCGATTCGCCACCGGTGAGCCCCTTCCACAGGGTTTCGGTGACGAACGGCATCACCGGATGCAGCAACTTGAGCAGGGTGTCGAGCACCGCGGCCAGGACGGCCGTAGTGTGCGAAACCCCTTCGGCAAGCTGCACTTTGGCCAACTCGAGATACCAGTCGCAGAACTCGTCCCAGGCGAAGTGGTACAGCGACTCGCAGGCCCGGCTGAACTCGTAGCCGTCGAAGGCCGAATCGACCTCGGCACGAACCTCTTCCAGCCGGCCCAGGATCCAGCGGTCGGCGTCGGTCAGCGCCTCGGCGTCCGGTAGCGGCGCCGGGGCGGCGCCGTTCAGCAACGCGAAGCGGGTGGCGTTGAAGAGCTTAGTGGCGAAGTTCCGCGACGCTCGGGCGTGGTCCTCGCCGATCGACAGGTCACCGCCGGGGCTGGCGCCACGGGCCAGGGTGAACCGCAGCGCGTCGGCACCGAACAACTCCACCCAGTCCAGCGGATCGATGCCGTTGCCGCGCGACTTGCTCATCTTTCGGCCATGCTCGTCGCGAATCAGCCCATGCAGGAACACGTTCTCGAACGGGACCTGCGGTCCACGCTCCCCCCCGAGGGTGATCACGTCGTCGTCGGCGACGAAGGTTCCGAACATCACCATCCGGGCGACCCAGAAGAATAGGATGTCGTAACCGGTGACTAGAACGCTTGTCGGATAGAACTTTTCGATCTCGGGTGTGCGGTCGGGCCAGCCCATGGTGGAGAACGGCCACAGCGCCGAGGAGAACCACGTGTCGAGGACGTCGGGGTCCTGTTCCCAGCCGGGCGGCGGTGTCTCGTCGGGGCCGACGCAGACCTTCTCTCCGTCGGGCCCGTGCCAGATCGGGATCCGGTGGCCCCACCACAATTGGCGCGAGATGCACCAGTCGTGCATGTCGTCGACCCAGCCGAACCAGCGCGGCTCCAGGCTCTTCGGGTGAATCACGATGTCGCCGTCGCGCACGGCGTCGCCGGCGGCCTTGGCCATGGACTCGACGTTGACCCACCACTGCAGGCTCAGCCGCGGCTCGATCGGCTCGCCGCTGCGCTCGGAATGACCCACGCTGTGCAGGTAGGGCCGCTTCTCTGCGACGATGCGGCCCTGCTCGGCCAGCGCCTCGCGCACCTTCACCCGGGCCTCGAACCGGTCCATACCGTCGAATTGTGTTCCGGTGTCTGCGATCCGGCCCCGCTCATCCATCATGGACGGCATCGCCAAGTTGTGCCGCATGCCGATCTCGAAGTCGTTGGGGTCGTGGGCCGGGGTGA
>JAGQTW010000128.1 GCA_020438785.1 Mycobacterium sp.
GTGTAGAGCACGTAGAGCGGATCGGTGGCCGCGACGGGAACGGGGTCGACCGGTGCGGAATCGGCCATCACCTCGGCCCAGTCCAGGTCCCGGCCGGCGACGAGTTCGCACGGATGGCGGTCACGCTGGACGAGCACGCAGGCGCCGGGTTGATGCGAGGCCAGTTTCAGCGCGTGGTCGAGCATCGGCTTGTATTCGACGACGCGGGACGGTTCGATTCCGCACGAGGCCGAGACGATCACCGCCGGCTCCGCGTCGTCGATCCGGGTGGCCAGCTCGTGGGCGGCGAACCCGCCGAACACCACCGAGTGCACCGCGCCCAGCCGGGCGCAGGCCAGCATCGCGATCACTGCCTCCGGGATCATCGGCATGTACACCACGACGCGGTCGCCCCTACCGACGCCGAGGCCGCGCAGCACGCCGGCGAAACGCGCTGTCTGGTCCAGCAATTCGCGATAGGTGTAGCTCTGCGCGGTGCCGGTCACGGGGGAGTCGTAGATCAGCGCCGGCTGATCGCCGCGACCGGCGGCCACGTGGCGGTCCAGCGCGTTGGCGCAGGTGTTCAGTTCGCCGTCGGGAAACCAGCGGTAGAAGGGCGGGGTGCTGTCGTCGAGCACCTGCCGCGGGTCACGCGTCCACGACACCGCTTGTGCCGCGTCGGCCCAGAATGTGGTCGGATCGGCGACGCTGGCGTCGAACAACCCGCGATATCCGCCCATACCGGCTCCCTCCCGTCATCGGGTGGTAGCACGGTAGCGCGGATCGGTCGGCGGCGTCTCAGGCCAGGGCGGCCAGGTTGGTCACCGAACGCCGGACGTCGGACTCAAGGATGCGGGCCACGAATCGGCCGATCGGTCCGCTCAGCAGCCCGCCGGACAGATCCGCCAGCAGGTGGAAGCAGCTGCCGGGGTAATCGGCCACCACTTTCATGGTGATGCCGATCTTGATGCCCGGCCGGCCGGTGCCGGTCAGTTCGATCGCGTGCGGCTCGTCGTATCCGGTTACGCACCAGTGGATGATGTTGCGGAAGCCCTTGACCTTGATCAGCGACGACACGCAGGTCCCGGTGTCGACGCGGGCCGGCACCGGACCGCGCCAGCCGCCGAAGATGGTCATCCACTGCTCGAACCGCTGCAGGTCGGATGCCAGCCGCCAGGCCCGCTCCGGTGACACCTCGGAGGGAACGGAGACGTCGAGCGTGGCCACGGGCGGCCTATACCCGGAGCCGCCCCACCGCTAACGTGCAGCGCATGTCAGCTGTCGAATTCGAAGAACTCGAAGACGGAATCGCCGCGGTCACCCTGAACCGGCCGGACCTGCTCAACGCCATCGACGGGGCGCTGCTGGACGGGATCGACGACGCGCTGGACAAGCTCAGCAGTTGGCGCTATCGGGTGGCGATCCTGACCGGGGCGGGCCGCGGGTTCTGCGCGGGGGCCGACCTGAGCGGCACCGGGAAGCCGTGGACCGCCCCGGCCGGGGCCCCCTTCAAGACCACCTACGATTCGCAGGTCCGGCTGGCCGACCAGATGACCCGGCTGTACGAGCTGCCGGTCCCGGTGGTGGCTGCGGTCAACGGGGTGGCGGTCGGTGGCGGGCTGGCGTATGCGCTGCACTGTGATGTCCGAATCGCCGCCGAGACCGCCCGGTTCGGCTCGGTGTTCATCAAGGCGGGCTTCTCGTCGATGGACATGGGCACCAGCTACCTGCTGCCCAAGATCGTCGGCGCCGGGGTGGCGCGCGAGCTCATGCTCACCGGACGGATCATCGATGCGCAGGAGGCCTACCGCATCGGCCTCGTCCATCAGGTGGTGCCGCAGCAGCACCTGATGGACGCCGCCCTGGAGATGGGCCGAACCGTCGCTGCCAACAACGCGTACGGCGTCTGGCAGACCAAGACGGGGCTCAACGCCGCCCTCGACGCGCCGAGCCTGCGCCACGCCAAGGAGATCGAGAACCGCACGCAGGTGTTGACCGGGTTCACCAACAACCCGCGCGAAGCCGCCATGGCGCACCGCGAGAAGCGCGCCCCGGAGTGGGACCCGCTGTAGGGGTCGCGGCGCGAGCGTGCGTGTCCGCGTGCTGGCGCGCCGCAGGACAAGACAGTTCGCGCACGCTCGCGGGCCGGGCTACACCTTGGCGATGACGTTCTCGGCGAACCACTCCAGGTTGCGGATCTTCGCGTCCAGCGGCTCGGTGTCCGGGCCGACGATGTAGGGAATCCGGAAGCCGACGATCACGTCGGTCACGCCCTTGTCCTCCAACCGCTTCACGCCGTCGACGGTGAAGCCGTCCACCGAGATCACGTGGATCTGGAAGGGCTTGTCCAACGTGCCCTCCTCCTCGCGGTAGCGATTCAGCTTGGCCAGCAGCTCGTCGAGGTCCTCGTTGCCGCCGCCGTGCATCCAGCCGTCGTTGCGCGCCGCCCGGCGCAGCGCGGCGTCCGCGTGCCCGCCGATCAGGATCGGCAGCGGCTCGGTGGGCGCCGGCGTCATCTTGGTCTTCGGGATGTCGTAGAACTCGCCGTGGTACTCGAAGTAGTCCCCGGTGGTCAGCCCGCGGATGATGTCGATGCACTCGTCCATGCGCTTGCCGCGCTTGGCGAACGGAACGCCCATCAACTCGTAGTCCTCCGGCCAGGGGCTGGTTCCGACCCCGAGCCCGACCCGGTTGCCGATTAACGCGGCCAGCGAGCCGGCCTGCTTGGCCACCAGGGCGGGTGGCCGGATGGGCAGCTTGAGCACGAAGAAGTTGAAGTGCAGCGTCGTGGTCACCGCTCCGAGCGCCGCGGTGATGACGAACGTCTCGATGAACGACTTGCCGTCCAGGAACTCGCGGTTGCCATCCGGGGTGTACGGATACTTCGAGTCGGACTCGAAGGGGTAGGCCACGCTGTCCGGGATCGTCATCGCGTGATAGCCGGCCGCCTCGGCCGCTTTGGCCAACGGGATGTAGAAGCTCGGATCGGTCATGGCTTCGGCATAGGTGAATCGCACGCACCG
The DNA here is from genome assembly GCA_020438785.1 of Mycobacterium sp. GTDB lineage: Bacteria > Actinomycetota > Actinomycetes > Mycobacteriales > Mycobacteriaceae > Mycobacterium. The sequence goes on from JAGQTW010000128.1 coordinate 3,003, forward strand.
ATACTAGAACGTGTTCTAGTCGGCCGTTCCCGCGGTTGGTTGCCAACCTGGGGCAACGAACCCACGAGGTAAGGAACACGTCACGGTTGGAGTCGGGGGTACTACTCCCCGGGTTCTTCGCCCGGCTTCTCCGAGGACGGCGCGGTCAGTGGGATGTCGCTCCAGGTGGCCTTGGCCCCCGAGTCGCCGATCCGATACACCTGGACCACCGTCGCGGCACCGACGACCACGGCCAGCACCGCGACCAGAGCCGTCAGCACCGTGGACACCGATTTGCCGCGCGAGCTGCGCAGGTGCAGCACGGCCAGCAGGACCGCGACCAGCAGCAGGCCCGCCGAGAAGTAGATCATCGTGTCGCCCAGTTCGGTGTGGGTGTGCAGCAGCGCCGAGCGCTCCACCCGGTGCTCCAGCCACTCCCCGGCCTCGGTGGTCAGCGGCGTCAGCACGGCCACGGCGAGGGACAGGGCCAGCACCAGCCACACCAGGCGCTGGCGGGCCGACGGCCACACCGCGCACAGGATCGCCATGACCGCGGTCAGTGGCGCCAGCACCACGATGAAATGCACGAACAGCACATGGGCGGGAAGGCCGTTGAAAGTCGACACGCGGCGGATACTACAGCCGGTAGGGGGATCATGAGAGTCGTGAAAGACGTGACGCGCTGGGCGTTGCTGGCCTTGACATTCACGGCGCTGGTGGCCGGGGGCGTCGCGTGGCTGCTGGATGCCCCAGCGGTGGCCGACGGCTGTTGGATCGCCGGCACGGTCGCGGCGCTGATCCCCGCGCTGTGGTGGGTGGTCGCGGCGCTGGGCGCGGGCCGCCTCGGGGTCGACGTCCTGGCGGTGTTGTCCCTGGCCGGCGCGCTGGCGGTCGGGGAGTACCTCGCGGGCGCGCTGATCGGCGTCATGCTGGCCACCGGCCAGGCCCTCGACGCCGCCGCGGAACGCCGCGCGACCAAGGACCTGCGCGCCCTGCTCGACCGGGTGCCGCACACGGCCCGGCGGCGCACCGCCGATGGCATCGAGGTGGTCGAGCTGGAGGCGGTCCGGGTCGACGACGTGCTCGTCGTTGGGCCCGGGGAGGTGCTGCCGGTCGACGGACTGGTGCTGTCCGAGGCGGCGGTGCTGGATGAGTCCGCCCTCACCGGCGAGTCGGTGCACGTTCGGCTGAAGCGGGGGGAGCCGCTGCGCAGTGGCGGGGTGAACGCCGGCGACAGCCTCGAGATGCGGGCTTCGGCCACCGCGGCCGACAGCACCTATGCGGGCATCGTCGCGCTGGCCCGCCAGGCCGCGGCCGAGACCGCCCCGGTGGTGCGCCTGGCCGACCGCATCGCGGCCTGGTTCGTGCCCGTCGCGCTCGCCGTCGCGGGTCTAGCCTGGCTGCTCAGCCGCACGGCCGAGCGCGCGGTCGCGGTCCTGGTGGTGGCTACCCCCTGTCCGCTGCTGCTGGCCGCGCCGGTGGCGATCGTGTCGGGCCTGTCCCGCACGTCGCGGATCGGGGTTCTGGTCCGTGGCGGTGGTGCGCTGGAAACCCTGGGCCGGGCAAGCACTCTGGTGCTGGACAAGACCGGCACGCTGACTTCGGGCCGTCCCCGCGGCACCGACATCGCGGTCGCGCCGGGCTGGACCGTCGACCGTGTCCTCGGGCTCGCCGCGTCGGCCGACCAGCTTTCCCCGCACATCCTGGCCACCGCCATCGTCGACGAGGCCCGCGTGCGCGGGCTGGCGTTGACCGTTCCGGCCGCCGCCAGCGAGGAGGCCGGCACCGGCGTGACGGCCGTGGTGGACGGGCGCCGCGTCGCGGTCGGGAACCTGCCGCTCGACGACGACCTGCCGGACTGGGCGGCTGCGGTGCTGTCGCGGGCGTCATTCGACGGTGCGGTGGTGGCCTGGGTTCGGGTGGACGACGAGCTCGTCGGCGCGATCCTGCTGACCGACCCGCTGCGCCCGGACGCGCCCCGCACCCTGCGCCGGCTGCGCGCGGCCGGGATGACCCGGCTGGTGATGCTCACCGGCGACCGTCCCGCCCCGGCCCAGCAGATCGGCACCGTCCTCGGGCTCGACGAGGTCGCCGCCCAGCAGACCCCGGCCGACAAGGTCGCCCGCGTCCGGGCCGAGCGGGAGAAGTCGGTCACGGCGATGGTCGGCGACGGCGTCAACGACGCTCCCGCGCTGGCCGCCGCCGACGTCGGGATCGCGATGGGGGCGCGCGGCTCGACCGCGAGTTCGGAGGCCGCCGACATCGTGCTCACCGCGGATCGGCTCGACCGGCTGGCCGATGCCAAGCTGATCGCCAGGCGCTCCCGCCGAATCGCGGTGCAGAGCGCGGGCGTCGGGATGGGACTGTCGTTGGCGGCCATGGGTTTTGCGGCGTTCGGCTGGCTGCCGCCCGCGCTGGGCGCGCTGCTGCAGGAGGGCATCGACCTCGCGGTCATCCTCAACGCCCTGCGCGCCTTGCGCGGGGACCACACCGGGCCGCCGCCGCTGAGCCGCGACGCCGAGAAGCTGGTGCGGCAGTTCTCCGACGAGCACGACCGGATGCGCGACGACCTGTCGGTGCTCCGCGACACCGCGCATCAGGTTGCGGCGGGTGACCTCGACGCCGCCCTGGTGTCCCTTCGTGCCGCCGACGCCTTCCTGCAGGACACCCTGCTGCCCCACGAGGACGCCGAGGACAGTGCGCTGTACCCAGAGTTGGCCCGCCCCTTGGGCAGTGCGGAGGCCACCGCGACGATGAGCCGCATGCACGCCGAGATCCACCGGCTGGCCCAGCGCCTGCACAGCCACCGGGAACTGGCCGACGAGTCCGGTTCCGTGCGTGCCGACCAGGCCGATGACCTGCTCGCCTGCCTGTACGGGCTGTACGCCCTGCTGTGTCTGCACTTCGTGCAGGAGGAGGAGAACTTCTTCGTGCTGGCGCCCACCTTCCTCAACCCGGCCGAGACGCCGTGACCGACCGCGGCTGGCTGACCCGCAACGTCCGGGTCCTCTCCGCGGTGTCCTTCCTGCAGGACGCGGCGAGCGAACTGCTGTACCCGCTGTTGCCTATCTATTTGACCGCGGTGCTGGGCGCGCCGCCGTCGGTGGTGGGGGCCATCGAGGGCGCGGCCGAGGGTGCGGCGTCCATCACCAAGGTCGCGGTCGGCCCGCTGGGGGACCGGTTCGCCAAACGCCCGTTGATCGCCACCGGGTACGGGATGGCCGCGCTGGGGAAGGCGATCATCGCGGTCGCGGGCGCCTGGCCCGGGGTGCTGGCGGGGCGGGTGGTGGACCGGCTCGGTAAGGGCGTCCGCGGCGCACCGCGGGACGCGTTGCTGGTCGAGGGGGTCGATGCGGCGGCGCGCGGCCGGGTGTTCGGGTTCCACCGGGCCATGGACACCCTCGGCGCGGTGGTGGGCCCGCTGCTCGGGCTGGCCGGCTACGAACTGCTGGATCACCGGATACCGCCGCTGCTCTATATCGCGATCGTGCCCGCGGTGCTGTCGGTGCTGCTGGTCGCGCTGGTGCGGGAGAACCGGCGGGTGGGCCCGCGCCCCGAGCGCCAGCCGGTGCTGGCCGGCCTGCGGGACCTCCCGCGCCGTTACTGGCGGGTGACGGCCGTCGTGGTGGGCTTCGGGGTGGTCAACTTCCCGGATGCGCTGTTGCTGTTGCGGCTCAACGAGATCGGGTTCGGTGTCGTCGGCGTGATCCTGGCCTATGTCGGCTACAACCTGGTGTACGCCGTGGGCAGCTTCCCCGCCGGCGTGCTGGCCGACCGGCTGCCGCGGCCCGCGGTGTTCGGTTTCGGACTGGTGTTCTTCGCCGTCGGCTACATCGGCCTGGGGCTGACCACCAACACCGTGGCCGCCTGTGTGCTGATCGCGATGTACGGCCTGTTCACCGCGTTCACCGACGGGGTCGGCAAGGCGTGGGTCTCCTCGCTGGTCGGCGCGGACCGGCAGGCCAGCGCGCAGGGCGTGTTCCAGGGCGCCAGCGGGCTCGCGGTGCTGGCGGCGGGCCTGTGGGCCGGGTTGCTGTGGGGGGCCGACGGCCGGTTGCCGCTGCTGATATCGGGTGTCGTGGGTGGGTTGTTCGCGATTGCGCTGCTCATCCCGTGGGTGGTGCGGCGGGCCGGGTAGGCCTCGATAGGCTGCCGACCATGCGGCGCATCCACGTCATCGGCATCGGCGCCGGTGATCCGGACTACGTGACGGCTCAGGCGGTGCGCGCGCTCAACGACACCGACGTGTTCTTCGCGATGGACAAGGGCGAGGCCAAGAGCGATCTGGTCGAGCTGCGCCGGGCGATCTGCCGCCGCTTCATCAGCGGGTCCGACTACCGGTTCGTCGAGTTGCCGGATCCCAAACGCGCCTCCGACACCGAATACCGGGAGGCGGTGGCGGACTGGCATGTGGCGCGAGCGATGTTGTGGGCCAAGGCGATCGACGCCGAGCTCGGCCCCGACGGTGTCGGCGCCTTCCTGGCCTGGGGTGACCCGTCGCTCTATGACAGCACGTTGCGCATCCTCGACGAAGTGGTCGGACACGTCGAGCTGACCTACGACGTGATCCCGGGCATCACCGCCGTGCAGGCGCTGACCGCCCGGCACCGGATCCCGCTCAACGACATCGGCGAGCCGGTGTTGATCACCACCGGACGGCAACTGCGGGCGAACCCGCTGCGCGGTTCGGCGGTGGTGATGCTCGACGGCGAGTGCTCGTTTGTCGGATGTCCACCGCAGACCAGGATCTGGTGGGGCGCCTACCTCGGCACGCCCGACGAGATCCTGCTCAGCGGCACGGTGGGCGAGGTGGGCGCACGCATCGTCGAGGTGCGCGCCGAGGCCCGCGCCCGGCACGGCTGGATCATGGATATCTACCTGCTGCGGGAACCGGCCTAGTAGCCGCTGCTCGCCGAACCCGAGTCCGACGAAGCGCCGCGGCCGTCGCCCGCCGTCGCCTTCGCCGGCTTGAGCGGCTTGGTGAGCGCGGACGCCAGGTCCCGAAGGGGTCGCGGGGCAACGGGTTTCGTTAACTTCGGCGGCGCTGGCCTGGTGACGGCCGCGCTCGACCTCGGGCCACGGCCGATCGGGTTGAGTGCGCCGAGTTTCGGCTTGGCCGTGGGCTGCTGCGCCCCGTCCGTGGTGGGGGATGCGCTCACCGCGGCGGAGACCGGTGGCGAGGCTGCGGGCTGTTCGTTGGTTGTGGGGCTCAGGGTGACGTCCGGGCCGCCAACGCCGTAGGGGCCCGGCCGTTGCGTACCGAGCGGCCGGGTGCCGGTCACGTCGGAAACCCCGTTGTCCACGCCGGTGGGAACGGCGACCGCCAGATTGGTGCCGAGCGCCACCGGGTTGGGGAAGTAGGTGAACTGGGCCTTAGTGGGTGTTCCCGGGCTGACGGTCCGGTTGTATCCGGCTTCGACCAGCACCCGGGTGACCGGATCGAGGGTGTCGGCCAGTACCGGCCCGACAACCGGCACCTGAGCAACCGGAGTGAGCAATGGCAGGGTTCGGGTGGGGATCAGGTAGTACGTTGTGTCGCCGTGTTGGTCCTGGAGGATGGCGTCGCTCATGCCGACGCTGCCGTAGCCGCCGTGCAGGTACAGGATGCCCATGCCGGCATTGAGGTCGGCAACCACGTTCAGCGGGTTGGTGGGGAAGTCGGACCAACCGTCATACTGCCGGGAGATATCGACGGTCTGGTACTGGGTGTCGGTCGGCGTAGCGCCGCTGCCCGTCACGCCGAGTACCGGAATGTAGACGCCCTTGAAGCGCTCGAGGATGCCACCGTTGGGCCGGTTGGGATTGGCGATCAACACGAAGGACACCTCGGGGCCGGTGCCGGCCGGATACTGCGCGGCCAGGGCGCGCTTCTCCATCGTCGCGACGACGGCGCTCTGTGAGTAACCGAACACGACCAACGAGTCGTTCGGATCGGGTGCCGCCGAACCGATGTCACCGTTGTAGTCGCATGCCGTTCCCGTGACGCAGTTGTGGAGATTCTTCTGGCCGGCGGCGACCGAGTCGTCGAACTTCATGTCCTTGAAGCCTGTGTCGAACCGGAACTGCTCCGGGGTGATCACCGCCACCTTGTTGGTGACCGGCCCGGGAATCCCCGCTGAGCTGACCGAGGCCGGATCGATGTAGTTGACCACCGCCATCGTCGTGTACTGCTTGACGAAGTCGATGGTGTCCGGCGGGGTCGACAGCGGATGCCCGGTGCCGCCCATGATCAGCGCCGTGGTCACGGCGAGGGTGAGCGCCGAGGTGATCGTAGCGGTGATGGTCGAGGTGAATGCCAGCAGAACCGCGGCGGCGATCGCCAGGACGGCGAAGCCGGCCGAACGGATGACGTAACGCATGTGACCCCCCAGGGCTGATGTGGTGACAGACGGTGCGGCGGGCCCGTCATGCCGTCCCCCACCCGCTGCACCTCATCCCATCTAACTCCCGACGGGTCCAATTAGCAAATTCCGCTCGGTTCTCGATTCGCTGCGGCGGTGAACGTTAATTAGCATTTCAGACAGCTTTGAGGGGCGCAGCGATCCTTTGCCGAGAATCGGACAGCAACCACCTTCGGGCCACGCGGCCGTTCGGCTGCGGGCACCGGGCCGGCTGGAGAAGTCAGATTGCCGCGTTGGCCTCCGAAGCGTGGCAGGATCTGGCGCCATGGGATCGTTTCTGCTCCGCGCCGCCGTGACCGGGCTGGCCCTGTGGGTCGTCACGCTGATCGTCCCGGGTATCAACTTCGTCGGCGGTGACACCGGGCTGCAACGGGTCGGCATCGTGCTCGTCGTCGCGGTGATCTTCGGGTTGGTCAACGCGATCATCAAGCCGATCGTGCAGGTTCTCTCGATTCCGCTGTACATCCTGACGCTGGGCCTGATCCACGTCGTGATCAACGCACTGATGCTGTGGATCACCGCATGGATCACCGAGCACACCACGCACTGGGGTCTGCAGATCAGCCACTTCTGGTGGACCGCGATCTGGGCCGCGATCGTGCTGTCGATCGTGAGTTGGGCGTTCTCGTTGCCGTTCCGCAGCGCCGAGCGCGCCGTCGGCGGCTGAGTCAGCGCGGATTCAGCGCGGATACGCCGCCGCGGCCAGCCCGAGAATCTCCGCACGGTCGGCCGCGAGGAGGAAGCCCGATCGGATGGCCGAGTCGAGCGCGGTGGTGAACCGCTCGAGGTACTCCGGCTCGCCACCCGGGTAGAGCCGGGCGACGGTGGCGGCGTCGAACGGCTCACCGGACCCGAACAGGTGCGACAGCGCAGTCTCGCCCGAGCCGACGCCCGATGTCCGTGCCAGCGGCACGTCGACCCAGGGGGTGCGCACCCCGCCCGTCGCCAAGCCATTGTCGTCGAGGAGGGGCAGGCGGCCCCGCAGGGCGATCGGTGGCGCGACGGGCGGTCCGTCACCCGTGCGAATCCAGTTGTCCAGGGCCGAGATCGCCGCCTGAAGCACGTAGTGGTGCTGGGGCGCGAAGTTGATGAAATGCGGCAGCTGTTGCCCCATCAGGTCGTCGGTCGGGGCGTACGCGGCCACCAGGTCCGCCAGCGGGGCCGTTCCGCTGTCGATGTAGCTGACCCGGATGGTGTAGTTGTCGGCGTGCGCGGTGCCGGGAATCTCCCAGGCCCGCAGCCACTCGGTGTCCGGTTGCCGCGCCAGGTGGTAGCCGGGCCGCACGCCGCCCATGACGTCGGTCTCGGTGAGCACGGTGAGCAGCGGTACCCGCAGATCGGTGCGGAACCGGACCGCTTCTGGCACAGAGTCTTCCGGCGGCGCGAAGATCGACGCGCCGTCCAGCGCGGCCGCGGGCCCGAATCGGGAATGGATCAGGAAGCCGTCGTAGAGCCGCACCAGCGGGTCAACGGCGTTGACGTAGGTGGTCAGGAACATCGCCGACTGTGATTCACCCACCGCCACAATCCGTTCCGGCCTGGGCAGGCCGAGGGCTTCGAAGCGGTCGTGGACCAGCCGGCCGGCCTGGGTGAAGATGTCGTAGGAATAGGCGTCCTGCGGGTGGTTGAGATGCCAGTACCGCTCGGGGTCCTGGTTCTTCAGCGACAGGTCCATGCCCAGGCTGGCGCCGCCCTCGATGCCCACCTGCTGGGCCGACACCGCGACGTAGCCGTACCCGCTGCGCAGCAGTTCCCGGTGCGCCATCATCCAGACGGCCGGAGCGTCGATGCCGCCGCTGACGTTGAGCCACTCGACGACGACGGTTCCGTTGAAACCGTCGACCGGCTTCAGGACGACGATGCGAATGGTGTAGTCGGCCGAGCCGGAAGGTGCTGCCTGCCAGCGGCCGTCGGGGCCGTGATCACCGACCGGTGCGTAGCGTGTCGCGGCTCCGGAGACGAAGAACTCGTCGTCGGTGTAGCCGACGTCGGCGAGGTCGTAGGCGCCCAGCAGCAGCCTCGGCCTGCCCGGCGCATGGGCGACCACCGGCTCGTCAGCGGTCACGTCGATACGCCGACGGCCGCCCGCAATTCAGTGAAGGACGCCTCGAGCCTGGAGGTGAACTCCTCCGCATCGTGCATCGTCCTGGAGCAGCCGTACACGGCGAAGTTGAGCAGACCGGCATAGCTCCACGCGGTGATATTCACTCCCGCAATGTATTTCAGGTGGCCACAGGAGATGAAGTTCTCCACGCCCAGCGGACCGATGTAGCGCTTCTCGGCGGGACCCGTGACGTTCGACACGATGACCCCACCGTTGACTCGCTGCGCGATCAGCCGGGAGAACCGCAGCATCGGTCGCAACATGACCGCCGGTGCAAGGTCGAACCACTCCTCCCGCTGCACCGGCCGGCTGTCGACGCCGACCCGGACGGCCTTGGTCTGCGCCTGCGATTCGTGCAGGCGCTCCAGTGGATCCGCAATGTGGGTGGGCAGTGCGACGGTGCGGCTGGTGGCGGTGGTTCCCCACAGCCGGCGGTCGGTTTCGCCGCGCACCTTCGCCGCGACGTTCGCGATGACCGGCCGCTCGGCCGGCAGGCCCTCGGCGAGGAGACACTCGCGGATCGCCCCGGCGGCGACGGCGAACACCGCGGCGTTCACGGTCCCGGAGATCGTGTGCGCGATCGACTTGACCTCATCGAGGGGCACCGAGACCCAGGAGAACGACCGACCGGGTGTCAGCGGACCGCGCCAGGGCAGCTTCGGCTGATCACGCAACATCGAGGGCGGGCGCGGTGCCGCGGCGCCACCCCGCCCACGCAGCATGGTGCGAACCCGGCGGGGTACCTCGCGCCCCATCTGTTGCGCCAGTTCGGCGGCGCCGGAGAGCAGCGCTTCGGCGACCGAGAGCGGCCCCGGCGCCGCCGGCGCCGGAACCGCGGTGGGCGGTACGCCCGCGGCCGGCCGCGTCAGCAGGTCCAGCAGCTCGACGAGCCGGCCGCCGTCGGCCAGCGCATGGTTCATCTTGAGCGCGGCGACCACCTTGCCGCCCTCGTAACCGTCGAGAAACCACAACTCCCACGGTGGCCGGCCGGGGGGAACCGGATCGCTGGTGAGCTCGCTGATCTTGCGGCACAGCTGCGCCTTGGTGCCCGGCTCGGGCACCCGGGTGCGGTGCACGTGATTGCGGACGTCGAAGCCGGGGTCGACGGTCCACGCCGGCCGGCCCAGCCCGAACGGCACCGGTTGCGGCCGCCATCGCATCTGGGGAAGAAGCTCGACCGCGCGCGCGAGGGCGTCGATCACCCGTTCATAGTCGAAGGTCCCGCTGGACTCCGCGTCGAACACCGCGACCTTGAGCGTGTGTTGCGGCTCGACGGGCTCGTCGAGGATGAAGGTGCTGTCGCTGCCCGACAACCAGAACGCGGCGTCGGCGGAGTGATGAGAGGTCACCGTCCGTCCTCCTCGCCCGGCTCCGATTTCGGTTGCGAACGAATCCATGATGTGGCTCACAAGAGCGCCGTCGGGGGCCTAAGCTATCCGACGTCGGAGCCGTCCATCGGCAGTTGGGCGAATCTCCGAATCGCTATGTGGGTGCTCCGATCCGGGCGCGACGACGGTGCCGTCCGGCGATGGGAGGTGCCCGGTGAGCGGCAGCGATCCGACGTCCGGCGCGTTCACCGGCGAGTGGGATCCGTCGCTGATCCGGGCGCTGATGTCGGTCGGGGGCCCGATGTTCAAGCTGTACTTCCGCTCGGAGGTGCGCGATATCGAACGGATTCCGGACGGCGGCGTGCTCATCGTCTCGAACCACTCCGGTGGCCCGTTCACCGTCGATGTGCCGACGTTGTGGTGGAAGTTCTTCGAAACCTTCGGCTGGGACCGGCCGTTCTACACCCTGGGCCTGGACCTGCTCTTCACCGGACCCCTCGCCGCGGTGATGAAGCGGCTGGGCATGATCCGCGCGACCCGCGAGAACGCCGCCGCCGCACTGCGATCCGGGGCGGTGGTGGTCGTCTTTCCGGGTGGCGGGAACGACGCCATGCGGCCCACCAGCCAGCAGGCCGTCATCGACTTCAGCGGCCGGACCGGCTACGTCAGCACGGCGATCGAGGCCGGTGTCCCGATCGTTCCGGTGGTGGCGATCGGCGGCCAGGAGACCCAGCTCTTCCTGACCCGCGGTGAGTGGCTGGCCAAGCGACTGGGCATCGCCAAGCGCATCACCCGGGTCGAGCAGTTCCCGGTCTCGATCGGCTTTCCGTTCGGTCTGAATGTCGGTTTCCTGTACAACTTCCCGCTGCCCTCCAAGCTTGTCACCCAGGTGCTGGAGCCGATCGACATCACCGAAACATTCGGCAGCAAACCCGATATCGCCGAGGTCGACACCCATGTCCGCAAGGTGATGCAGGCCGCCCTGGACGAGTTGGCCGCCCAGCGCCGATTCCCGGTCCTGGGGTGAGGCCGGTGCAGATCGCCCGGGGGCGCGATGCGCTTCGCTCGCTGGTCAACGCCCGGCTGCTGGTGGGCTTGCGTCCGGACAAGTACCTGCGGATGGGTGCGGCCATCGCGCGCACGGGCTTCGGCAACACCGTCGGGATCGCGGTGTCGGCCCAGCGCTGCCCCGAACGTCCGGCCGTGATCGACGAACTCGGCGTGCTGAGCTATCGCGAACTCGACAACCGGGCCAACGCGCTCGGCGCCGCCCTGCAGCAGTACCCCGGCGGGGCGCCGCGGGTGGTCGGCATCATGTGCCGTAACCACCGTGGTTTCGTCGACGCGCTGGCCGCCACGGAACGCATCGGTGCGGACGCGCTACTGCTCAACACCTCGTTCGCCGGTCCGGCCCTCGCCGACGTGGTGGCCAGGGAACGCCCCGGCGCCATCATCTACGACGACGAGTTCACCGACGCGGTGGATGTCGCGCTGGCCGACCGCCCGGAGATCGGCCGCGTCGTCGCGTGGACGGAACGATGCGCGACGGGCCGGGTCAGCATCGAGACGCTGATCGCCCGGCACGCCGGCGAGCGGCCGCTGCGCGGCGACCGCAGGTCCGCTGTGATCCTGCTGACCTCGGGGACCACCGGAACCCCCAAGGGCGCCAAGCGCGGGGCCGGTGGCGGGGGTTCCGACGGCCCGGCCATCCTGGGCCGATTGCCCTGGCGCGCAGAGGAAACCACGGTGGTGGCCGCTCCGCTGTTCCACGCGTGGGGGTTCGGCCAGCTGATCATGGGAACGATGCTGTCCTGCGCTCTGGTGCTGCGCCGTACGTTCGACCCCGCCGCCACAATGGAACTCGTCGACCGCTACCAGGCGACCGGCCTCAGCGTCGTCCCGGTGATGCTGGACCGGATCATGGAGTTGCCCGACGAGGTGCTCCGCCGGTTCAGTGGGCGCTCGCTGCGGTTCGTCACCGCCGCCGGGTCGCGGATGCGGCCGGACGTCGTCATCGATTTCATGAACCACTTCGGCGACGTCATCTACAACAACTACAACGCCACCGAGGTCGGCGCGATCGCACTCGCCGGCCCGGCGGACCTCCGCGCCGCCCCGGATACCGCGGGCAGGCCGATGCCAGGCACCGAGATCCGCATCCTCGACGAGCAGCACCGCCCGCTGCCGGCTGGCGAGATCGGCGCGATATTCGCCCGCACCACAACGGCATTCGAGGCCTACACCTCCGGGCAGACCAAGGAGATCCTCGACGGGTTCATGGCCACCGGCGACATCGGCTATCTCGATGCCGAGGGGCGGCTGTTCGTGGTGGGTCGCGACGACGAGATGATCGTGTCCGGTGGCGAGAACGTGTACCCGATCGAGGTGGAGAAGGTCCTGACGACCCATTGCGCCGTGGACGACGCCACCGTGCTCGGTGTCGACGACGAGAAGTTCGGCCAGCGGCTGGCCGCCTTCGTGGTGCTCAAGCCGGGAGACTCGGTCACCGCCGAGGAACTCAAGGCGCACGTCCGCGGGGAACTCGCGAACTACAAGGTGCCCCGCGACATCGTCGTCCTCGACGAGTTGCCGCGCAACGCGGTGGGCAAGATCCTGCGCAGGGAGCTCAAGGCGCGGTTGGCCGACACCTGAGCGTGCGGGCTAGCGTGGAGTCATGCCCGAACTGCCCGAGGTCGAGGCCCTCGCCGACCATCTGCGCAGGCACGCGGTCGGTAGGGTCGTCGAGCGTATCGACGTCGCGGCCCTGTCGGTCCTGAAGACCTTCGACCCGCCGCCCAGTGCGCTGCACGGCCACACCGTCAGCGGCGCGCATCGCTGGGGCAAGTACCTCGGCCTGCAGGTCGGCGAGTTCCACCTGATCACCCACCTGTCACGGGCAGGCTGGCTGCGCTGGTCGGAGAAACTGGGCCCGGCCCCGCTGAAGCCGGGCAAGGGCCCTATCGCGCTGCGCGTCCACCTGGGCGACGGCGAGGGATTCGACCTCACCGAGGCGGGCACGCAGAAGCGGCTCGCGGTATGGATCGTCCGCGACCCGGCGGCCGTGCCCGGCATCGCCGCACTGGGCCCCGACGCGCTGGAACTGACCGGCGAGCAACTAACCGAGGTGCTGGCCGGGCACACCGGACGGCTCAAGACGGTCATCACCGACCAGAAGGTGATAGCCGGCATCGGCAACGCCTACAGCGACGAGATCCTGCACGTCGCCAAGCTGTCGCCGTTCGCGACCGCCGGAAAGCTGACGGAGTCCCAGCTGGCGGCCTTGCACGACGCCATGGTGTCGGTGCTGACCGACGCCGTGCAGCGCTCGGTGGGCCAGCAGGCTGCGACGCTCAAGGGCGAGAAGCGGTCCGGGCTGCGCGTCCACGCCCGCACCGGGCTGCCCTGCCCGGTATGCGGTGACACGGTGCGGGAAGTGTCGTTCGCGGACAAGTCATTTCAGTACTGTGCGACCTGCCAGACCAGCGGCAAAGTGCTGGCCGACCGGCGGATGTCGCGGCTGCTGAAATAGGCAGGAGCGAAGCGACCGGGGGATTATCGTGGCTCAGGTGACCAGCCAGAGAATCCTCATCACCGGCGCCAGCTCCGGCCTCGGCGCGGGCATGGCCAGGGCCCTCGCGGCCAGGGGCCGCGACCTGGCGTTGTGCGCGCGTCGCGTCGACCGGCTCGACGAGCTGAAGTCCGAACTCACCCGGCAATATCCGAACATCAAGGTCGCGGTGGCTGCGCTCGACGTCAACGACCACGAGCAGGTGCCCAAGGTGTTCGCCGAACTGGCCGGCGAGCTCGGCGGCATCGACCGTGTCATCGTCAACGCCGGCGTCGGCAAGGGCGCGCCGCTCGGGTCGGGCAAGCTGTGGGCCAACAAGGCCACCATCGAGACCAATCTGGTCGCGGCGCTGGTGCAGATCGAGACCGCGCTGGAGATGTTCAAGAAGTCCGGCTCCGGACACCTGGTGCTGATCTCCAGTGTTCTCGGCAACAAGGGCGTCGCGGGCGTCAAGGCCGCCTACGCCGCCAGCAAGGCGGGTGTGTCGTCGCTCGGCGAGTCGCTGCGGGCCGAATATGCCTCCGGCCCAATCAAAGTCACGGTGATCGAGCCCGGATACATCGAATCCGAGATGACCGCGAAGTCGGAGTCCACCATGCTGATGGTGGACAACGAGACCGGGGTACGCAAAATGGTCGACGCCATCGAGCGCGAGACCGGCCGGGCGATCGTCCCGGGCTGGCCGTGGATTCCGTTGGTGGCCATGCTCAAGGCGCTGCCGCCGCGGTTCACAAAGCCGTTCGCCTGAGCGCCGCTCAAATCTCCGTATTGCCGAAACCCAGGCCGCGCGTACTAGCCTTTGCGAATGAAAGAAAAGGCCGCACGATTGGCGGGCGTCGCGGCGGCTTTCGCCGGTTGCAGCGTCGTTGCCGCCGGCATCGGGGCCGGTCCCGCCCATGCCTATACCTATGGGCCGTTCCAGTGGTGCCCCGGTGATGCCATGCCCAACGATCCACCGCGGCCCGACGGCCAGCTGAACTGGGACATGAGCGTCTGCCACACCTACTACTACGCCTGGGACGTGTTCACCCACTCGGCGGCGAATTACTGGGAGGGGCCGAACCTGTTCCCGACGCCGATACCGCCGCCGCCAGGACCGCCGCCGGGCACGCCGTTCTGCAGCCCGCGTGGTGCCCTGATCATCATTCCGCCGATCTGCGACGAGATCGGGGTCGACTGGCCGCCCGGGAGTCTCGCCAACCGGTAAAGCCTCCCGCTCAGCGAACCCTTCCGCGCTCCTCGCGGTAACGGCGCACCAGTTCGTCGGTCGAGGAGTCGGACTGCTTCGCCGGTGAACCGTCGTCGGTGATCACCGGAAGCAGCGCCTTGGCCTGGGTCTTGCCCAGCTCCACACCCCACTGGTCGAACGAGTCGATGCCCCAGACCACACCCTCGGTGAACACCTGGTGCTCGTAGAGCGCGATCAACTGCCCGAGCACCGACGGGGTCAGCCGGTTGGCCAGAATCGAGGTCGACGGACGGTTGCCCGGCATCACCTTGTGCGGCACCACCTCGGCGGGGGTGCCCTCGGCGGCGATCTCCTCCGCGGTCTTACCGAACGCCAGCACCTGCGTCTGGGCGAAGAAGTTGCTCATCAACAGATCGTGCATGCTGCCGTCGCCGTCGG
>JAGQTW010000129.1 GCA_020438785.1 Mycobacterium sp.
CACCTGCACAAGGACCACTTCGATCCGCAGCTGCTCACTGAGCACGTCAACAAGGACGCGGTGGTCCTGCTGCCGGACTTCCCGGTGCCCGACCTCAAGCGGGAGCTGGAGAAGCTGGGCTTTCACCGGTTCTTCGAGACCACCGACTCGGTCAAGCACCGGGTCAGCGGACCCAAGGGCAGTCTGGACGTGATGATCATCGCGCTGCGCGCCCCCGCCGACGGCCCGATCGGCGACTCCGGCATCGTGATCTCCGACGGCAGCACCACCGTCTTCAACATGAACGACTCGCGGCCGCTGGCGCTGGACATGCTGGCCGAGGAGTTCGGCCACATCGACGTGCACATGCTGCAGTACTCCGGGGCCATCTGGTACCCGATGGTCTACGACATGCCTGCCCGCGCCAAGGAGTCGTTCGGTACCCAGAAGCGCCAGCGCGGGATGGACCGCTGCCGGCAGTACATCGCCGACGCCGGCGCGACGTGGGTGATCCCCTCGGCGGGGCCGCCGTGCTTCCTGGATCCCGAACTGCGCGACCTCAACGACGACCACGGCGATCCCGCCAACATCTTCCCGGACGAGATGGTCTTCCTGGAGCAGATGCGGCTGCACGGCCACGACGGCGGACTTCTGATGATCCCCGGTTCGGTGGCGGATTTCACCGGGGCGCAGCTGAACTCGCTGACCCACCCGATGCCCGTCGACGAGGTGGAGGCGATCTTCACCACCGGCAAGTCCGACTACATCGCCGCCTACGCGCAGCGGATGGCGCCGGTGCTGGCCGCGGAGAAGGCCGGCTGGGCGCCGGCGACCGGCGAGCCGCTGCTGGAACCACTACGCGCGCTGTTCGAGCCGATCATGGTGCAGAGCGACCAGATCTGCGACGGTATCGGCTATCCCGTCGAGTTGCGGCTGGGTCCGGAGACTGTCGTGCTGGACTTCCCCAAACGTGCTGTGCGCGAACCTGTTCCGGATGAGAAGTTCCGGTACGGCTTCGAGATCGCTCCCGAACTGGTGCGTACGGTGCTGCGCGACGAGGAGCCGGACTGGGTGAACACCATCTTCCTGTCCACCCGGTTCCGCGCGTGGCGGGTGGGCGGCTACAACGAATACCTGTACACCTTCTTCAAGTGCCTCACCGACGAGCGGATCGCCTACGCCGACGGCTGGTTCGCCGAGACGCATGACGACACCGCGACGATCACCTTGGACGGCTGGGAGATTCAGCGTCGCTGCCCGCACCTGAAGGCCGACCTGTCGAAGTTCGGCGTGGTGGAGGACTCGACGCTGACCTGCAATCTGCACGGCTGGCAATGGGATCTGGCGACCGGGCGCTGCCTGACCGCGAGGGGCCACCAGCTGAGGTGTTCGCGGACATGAGCGCACCGCCGCGGCAGTACTACGACGACGGCCTGGTCCAACTGGACCGGCACGCGCTGACGCTGCGGCGCTACCATTTTCCGTCGGGCACCTCGAAAGTCATTCCGGTGCGCGCGATCCGCGGGTATTCGGCCGAGCCGCTCGGGCTCTTGATGCAGCGCTTCCGGCTGTGGGGCAGTTCTGATCTGCGGCGCTGGCTGCCGCTGGACATCCGCAGGCCGCTTAAGAGCACCCTGGTGACCGTGGACGTGCCCGGGTCCTACCCACGCCCGGCGTTCACCCCGGTGCATCCGGAGGAGTTCCTGGCCATGCTCGACGAGGTCCTCGACCGGCATTAGCCGGCCGCCTGCTCCTCGCCGTTCAGCAGCCCGGACTCGTGGTAGGTGATGTCGGTGTTGACCTGCCACGGATCGACGTGTTCACCGAAGTAGAGGCCTACGCTGCGCAGCGCCGACAGCATCGCGTGGTCCTGGTTGTCATAGTGGTGGGTGCCGTTGCGCCCCATCGGGTGCAGCGTCGGGTAGTGGCTGGTCAGGTAGTCACGGACATACGAGACGCTGCGGTCCCGTGCGTCGTCGTAGATCGGGTAGGCGAACGGCATGCGCTCGACCATCATCTGATCGACGTCGGACTCGTCGATGCCCAGCGTGTGAAGGTCTTGGTGAGCAATGCTTTTCAGCTTTTCGTCGTCGGCGGCGCAGAGCTCGTCGCCGGGCGCCGTGTAGTACTCGAGCCCCAGGAAGCTCCCCTTCCAGTCCTTCGGGGCGAGTGCGTCCGACCACCGGCTGTAGTTCTGGATCCGCCCCACCCGCAGCTTCCTGCTGGGGGTGTACACCCAGTTGTAGGGCGCATCCAGGGGCGTCCGCAGGGCGACGGCGACCGTGATCAGCGACCGGTGGTGCAGCGCGGCGGCCATCGCGCGGATGGCCCGCGGTGGTGCGGGGTCCAGTGCGTCCACCAACTGCCGAAGCGGCATGGTGGAAAAGACCGCGTCCGTCCTCACGGTCTCGCCGCTGTCCAGATACACCGTCCAGGTTTCGCCGTCGAAGCCCAGCTTGATCACCCGGGTGTTGAGTTCGGGCATGACCCCGTCCTCCGCCAGCCGGGCGGCGGCGGCATCCCAAAGCTGGCCGGGTCCGAGCCGGGGATAGAGGAAGGCGTCCAGCTCCTCGAGCTCCGGCTCCTTGCGCAGGCGCCAGTTGATCGGCTTGATCCGTTGGTTCGCCCAGTCGCTGGTGATGTGTTCGGGGTCGGCCAGCCAGGTCTTGCGGACGTAGCCATCGAAGAACATCTTGTACCAGTACGGCCCGAACTCCTGTTCACCCCACGCGCGGAAGCTGTCCGAATCGTCGTGGCCGCCGGCGCCACCCATCTTGGCCCACAGGAAGCTCCCGAGCCCCTGCAGGGCATGGCGGGGACCCAGCTGGGCGATCAGGTCGCGGGCGACGAGCGGGTACTGGACGAAGCGGCCGTGGACCAGCATGGCCGAGCTGCGTTGCACGGCGACCCACTGATCGGCGGGCAGCAGTGAGCGCCACAGGTCCAGGATCTCCTCGCTCTTGGTGAAGAACCGGTGTCCGCCCGGGTCCACCCGCCACTCGCCGCGGCCCCCGGTGCGGGCCAGACCGCCCACCTCTCCCGACGACTCGAAGATTCGCGGTTTCACGCCGCGCTCGACGAGCTTGAGGGCGGCGGTGAGCCCCGCGGGGCCCGCGCCGATGATCACTGGGTTCTGGCTCTGCTCCATGGCTACCGTCCGTGCAGCTGCGGCATCAGCCGGTAGTCGGCGACCAGCTCGTCGACGTGGCCGGCGTCGAGGTCGTTGAGCGGGGTGTCCAGGAAGAGCAGCTGGGCGTACTGGCTCTGGTACGGCAGGAAACCGCTGAGCAGGGGCTCGGCGGTGGTGCGGATGACCATGTCGACGCGGCCGATCTCGAACGCGTCGTTGATGTCGCACTCCTGCGCCTGCGCCCGCCGATACGCCGAGCGCAGTTCGTCCTCCGCGTCGTAGGCCGCGAGCAGGTTGATCCGAAAGTCCGGCCCGGTCATCGTCGCTTCTAGGGCCTCGGCCGCCGCCACGAACTCCGCGGGCAGCAGGTCGCGGTCACCGTGCATCCGGAAGCTGCACGTCGCCGCGTCGAAGTTGGCGGGCACCAGGGTGGTCAGAAAGTAGATCGAGGCGGCGTACACCGCTTGCAGCTGATCGTCCGGCCGGGCGAGGTTGGCGCGGCTGAGGTTGTACACCGACGCCGTCTGCACCTCATTGCGCTGCAGCGCCAGCAGGATCTCCGTCACCTTCTCCGAGCCGCGGAGATAGGCGTCCGCGAGGCTCGCACTGTTCGCGCGCGCCCACCGGCGCAGCCCATCCGGGATCAAACCCACATGAGCCGGCGACCGGTCCACCGCACAACCCCCCTCAGCCCCTGACCCAAATAAGTGGGGACAAGACAAATTGAAGGTATCGCACCCCTCGGCTCCAATGTTGAATTCGGAAAAGTCAAACTGTCTAAATGGCTCTGACAAACGGGGATCGCGTCGGATTGGCCCCGATCAGGGCATCTACCGGTATCGAAACGCGGCGGCTGTTGTCCCGTAATATTGACGCCGCCGCTATTGGCGACGAGTTGTCGAATTTCTCAGCGTGTGTTTTCCAACACATCTATCACGGTTCCCACACCAGTTGGCGAAGTTCCGAGCGGGCGTCGCTCTCGGTGTCATAGACCCGCACGATCGCCTCGTCACCGGGCTTGAGATAGGTCGACTCGCCCAGCTTGGTGTACCGGGTGGCGCCGATGCCGATGAGCACGTGCTCGGGACGCCCGCAAGCAACCAGTAGCGCCCCGACGTCCTCCAGGGGAGTCTCCGGTGCGCCCTTCTGGTTGGCCAGCCGTTCCACGATCCAGTCGAGCAGCACCTCGCCGTAGTACGAATATCCGAGCAGCGGGCTGTCCACCCCGTACTCGTGGTGCACCCCGTCGGCGGTGCGCAGGTGGCAGAGCAGGCGCAGCGTCGCGGTCGGCCCGTCCGGGGTCAGGTCGCTGATGTCGAAGAACTGGTGCGCAACACCTTTGGAGGCCGGGCCCCAATTCTTCTTGTAGCTGATCTTCGGCGCGTTGGGCCTACGGATGGAGCAGTCGTTGAAGGCGCCGAGCGCAAACGGCTGCAGGCTCGACACGGTGTCACCGTGCCACACCACCCGGCAGGCCAGCGCCACCTCGGGCTCGATCTGCAGGTTCAGCGGGCCGCCGTCCTCGGCACCCTCGGTCGGCACCATCAGCGCGTCGTGGGACAGCGGGAACTCGCCGAGGAAGCTGTCGTATCCCGGTGCGTACCAGGGGAAGATGCCCTTGGGCGCACCCTCCTTGGCCGCCACTGTCGCGAAGTCGACCGCCTCGCCGGCCTGGTCGAGATGACCGGCGAAGTTGCCCGCCACCCCGAACCCGAACCAGCTGCGCAACTCCTCGAGGTCGAGTTCGATCACGGTTGCAGGACCTCCGTCCCGACGAAGGGAACCAGGGCGGCGGGCACCCGCACGCTGCCGTCCGGTTGTTGATGGTTCTCCAGGATCGCGACCAGCCAGCGGGTGGTGGCCAGGGTGCCGTTGAGCGTCGCGGCGATCTGCGGCTTGCCGGTCTCGTCGCGGTAGCGGGTGGCCAGCCGGCGGGCCTGGAAGGTGGTGCAGTTGGAGGTCGAGGTCAGTTCCCGGTAGGCCTGCTGGGTGGGCACCCACGCCTCGCAGTCGAACTTGCGGGCGGCCGACGAGCCGAGATCGCCTGCGGCGACGTCGATCACCCGGTAGGGCACCCCGATCAGCTCGAGCATCTGCCGCTGCCAGCCCAGCAGTCGCTGGTGTTCGGCCTCGGCCTCCTCGGGCTTGCAGTAGACGAAGCCCTCCACCTTGTCGAACTGGTGCACCCGGATGATGCCGCGGGTGTCCTTGCCGTAGCTGCCGGCCTCCCGGCGGAAGCACGACGACCAGCCGGCGTAGCGCAGCGGGCCGCCCGACAGGTCGAGGATCTCGGCCGAGTGGTAGCCGGCCAGCGGCACCTCGGAGGTGCCGACCAGATAGAGGTCGTCGTCCTGCACCCGGTAGATCTCGTCGGCGTGGGCCCCCAGGAAGCCGGTGCCGGCCATCACCTCGGGGCGCACCAGCACCGGCGGGATCATCAGGGTGAAGCCGTTGTCGGTCGCCAGCCGCACCGCGAGTTGCAGCAGGCCCAGCTGCAGCAGGGCACCCCGGCCGGTCAGGAAGTAGAACCGGGAGCCGGAGACCTTCGCGCCGCGCTCCATGTCGATCAGCCCGAGCGTCTCGCCGAGTTCGAGGTGGTCCTTCGGATCCGGCAGCCGGGTGGGCTCCCCGACCACGTCGAGCACCACGTAGTCGTCCTCACCACCGGCCGGAACACCGTCGATGACGACGTTGGAGATCGCCATGTGCGCGGCGGTCAACGCGGCCTCCGCCTCGGCCTGCGCGCTTTCGGCGCTCTTGACCTGTGCGGCAAGCTCTTTGGCCGCCTCCAGCAGGGCCGGACGCTGGTCGGGGGCCGCCGAGCCGACCTTCTTGCTGGCGGCCTTCTGCTCGGCGCGCAGGGTGTCCGCGGTGGAGATCGCGGCCCGGCGCGCGGTGTCGGCGGCCAGCAGCACGTCCACCAGGGCCGGGTCCTCGCCACGGCTGAGCTGGGACCGGCGCACCACGTCGGGGTCGTCGCGCAGCAGTTTGAGGTCGATCACGACCAGAACCCTACTTTCGGCCGCGGAGGCGGCCGGACGGCCCTCCTCGGTGGCGGGCCCCACCCGCACAGCACAACCCCATAACATTACAACTGCATCACTTGTCACAGCACTCGGCGCCCCTGCCACAATGGACGTGATGTTGCAGCTATCCGAGCGCACGAGCGCGACGCCCGACGAGCCTGCCCGCGATGCGGCGCGCCCGGCGTTGCTGCGCACGCTGCAGGCGACGTCGACCCGGCGGGCCCTGCTGCTGACCGCGCTAGGCGGGCTGCTGATCGCCGGTGTGATCATCGCGCTGCCGATCGGCGGCAACGGCAGGCTGGCCGGCTACGCCGGCTCGGACTCAAGGGCCGGGATCGGCTTCAAGGGCAGTGCAGCCTTCGCCAACGCCAAGCGTGGCGACTGCCTGAACTGGCCCGACAAGTCGCCCGATGCCGCCACCATCGTCGACTGCTCCGGCGACCATCGCTTCGAGGTCGCCGAGGCGATCGACATGCGCACCTTCCCGGGTGCGGAGTACGGCCCGGATGCGCCACCACCGTCGGAGGCGCGGATCCAGCAGATCAGCGTCGAGCAGTGCCAGCCGGCGGTCCGCCAGTATCTCGGCGACCGCTACGACCCCAACAGCCGCTTCACCATCAGCATGCTGTGGGCGGGTGACAAGGCCTGGAAGCAGTCCGGTGAGCGCCGGATGCTCTGCGGGTTGCAGTTGCCTGGCGCCGACAACCAGCAGATCGCGTTCAAGGGCAGGGTCGCCGACCTCGACCAGTCCAAGGTCTGGCCGGCCGGCACCTGCCTGGGGATCGACCCGTCGACAAACCAGCCGACCGACGTGCCCGTCGACTGCTCCGCGCCGCACGCGATGGAGGTCACCGGCACGGTGAACCTCGCCGAGAAGTTCCCCGGCGGGCTGCCCTCCGAGCAGGACCAGGACGCCTTCATCAAGGACGCCTGCACCCGGATGACCGATGCCTTCCTGGCGCCGCTGCAGCTGCGCACCACCACGCTGACCCTGATCTACAGCACCATCTCGCTGCCGAGCTGGACCGCGGGCAGCCACCAGGTTGCGTGCAGCATCGGCGCCACCCTCGGCAACGGCGGCTGGGCCACCCTGCTCAACAGCGCCAAGGGCGCGCTGCTCATCAACGGACAGCCGCCGATCCCCCCGCCGGACATCCCCCAGGAACGGCTGAACCTGCCGCCGATCGTGCCGATGCCGACCCCCGACCAGTCGACGCCTTCGTATTCACAGTCGACGCCGACGTATTCGCAGTCCGCACCCACGTACTCGCAGTCGGTGCCCAACAACTCGCAGTCCAGCCAGTCCAGCCAGCAGGGCAACCAGCACCTGCCCCAGCAGCAGCAGCCGGGTCCGGCCCCCCAGGCACCCGCACCGGCGCCTGCTGCCCCCGCCGCCCCGGCACCGGCACCCCCGGCGGACAGCGGCGGCGAGGCCCCGGGCGTCGAAGGCCCGCCGTTGGAGGCTCCCGCCGCACCGGTGGAGCCCGCCGCACCGCCGGCTGCCTAGTGCCCGTCTCGATGAGCACGCAGCGGTTCGACGAGCTCCTCGGCGATGCGCTGGACCTGATCCCACCCGAGCTGGCGGCCGCGATCGACAACGTCGTGGTTCTCGTCGAGGACCGTGATCCGGAGGATCCGGAACTGCTGGGCCTTTACCAGGGCATCGCACTAACCGAGCGGGATTCCAGCTATGCCGGGGCGTTGCCGGACACCATCACGATCTACCGGGACAGCCTGCTGGAGATCTGCGACACCGAGGACGACGTGGTGACCGAGGTCGCGATCACGGTGATCCACGAGATCGCGCACCACTTCGGCATCGACGACGACC
>JAGQTW010000130.1 GCA_020438785.1 Mycobacterium sp.
GGGAACTCCCAGAACTCCGGCATCAGTCGCGGGTGCGGGTAGGACGGCAGCCCACCACCGGGATGGCTGTGCTCCTGGCGGAAGCCGTCAAGTTGGTCTGCGGTCAGCCGGCCCTCGAGGAACGCCCGGGCGTAGACGCCAGGGGAGGCGTGGCCCTGGATGAACACCTGGTCGCCGCCGCCCGGGTGGGCCTTGCCGCGGAAGAAGTGGTTGAAGCCGACCTCATAGAGCGAGGCCGACGACGCGTAGGTGGAGATGTGCCCGCCGACGCCGACGCCGGGGCGCTGCGCGCGGTGCACCATGATCGCGGCGTTCCACCGGATCCAGCGCCGGAAGCGGCGCTCCACCTCCTCGTCGCCGGGGAACCACGGCTCGAGTTCGGTGGGGATCGTGTTGACGTAGTCGGTGGAGGTCAACGCCGGAATGGCGACCCGCTGCTCGCCGGCGCGCTCGAGCAGGCGCAGCATCAGATACCGGGCCCGGGCCGGCCCCGACCGGGACAGCAGGTCATCGAACGATTCGAGCCACTCGGCGGTCTCGTCGGCGTCGATGTCGGGCAGATACGAGGCGACACCTTCCCGGATCACCCGGACCCGGTCGGAATCATTGGGGCTGGTTGAGTTTTGGGCCAGATCGTGGCGCGCGAACTCAGTGGTCAACGTCAGCTCCTTAGTAGCTGGCGCAGGTTTTGCGCCATTCCCCCTATCGTGCCGCAATCGGGCCGATGACGACGGGTAGTGCCGGAGGCGGGAACGGTGAATTCTTGCCATCCCGCCCACCAGGCCACTTTCCCGGTAACCTTCCGGGCTGTGCTGATCCGAAGTGCTCGCGCGTACCGTCTCGGCGGCCTGCTGGCCGGCAGTGCCGCGACGGCCCTGCTGGCCGTCGCCGGCTGTACCACCGTCACCGGCGGCAAGGGGACCGTCAACGCGGCCGACGCGCCCGCCTACCGGACGTCCATGTCGGTGTCGGTGTCGGAGTCGGCGGCAAGCTCCAGCGCCCGCGAGTCCCAGCGCCAGGCGTCGCTGACCACCCAGGCCATGCACGACACCTGTGAGACCCTGTCCACCACCAGCGCGGACGCCATCGACCTGGTGAACGCCTACGTCGACGCCTTCAACGAGGGCGGCACCAACGTGACGGCAACCGAGGGCCCGGCCATCGACGCCCTCAACCAGAGCGCCGACGCCGTGGCGGCCAGCGTGACCGCGGTGATACCCGACGAGATGCGCGACGCGTTCGACGCCTGGGTCGACGGCGCGCGGGCAACGGCCAAGGCGATCGCCACCAAGGCCTCACCCGGTGAGTTCAACGATGCGGTCGATTCGCTCAACGGCACCCGCTCGACCGCATTGGAACTGTGCGACGCGACGTACTGAGAAGCCGACCGCGCGGCTGACACCGAGGATGTCGTGCGACGATAGGCCAAGACAGCCGGCCCAGAGATGAAGGAGGTCCCGACGGTGGTCACGGCGGGTGACAGCGGGCCGAACTACGCCCAGCGGCTGGGCATCCACAAAGACCAGGTCGTCCAGGAACTGGGCTGGGATGAGGACACCGACGACGACATCCGGGCCGACGTGGAGGACGCCAGCGGGGCTGAACTCCTCGACGAGGACGCCGACGAGGTCGTCGACGTCGTGCTGCTGTGGTGGCGTGACGGTGACGGCGACCTGGTGGACCGACTGATGGATGCGATCACCCCGCTGGCCGACGACGGCATCATCTGGGTGCTCACGCCCAAGACCGGTAAGCCGGGCCACGTGCTGCCCGCCGAGATCGCCGAGTCCGCGCCGACCGCCGGGTTGATGCAGACCTCGTCGGCCAACCTGGGGGACTGGAGCGCCAGCCGACTGGTCCAACCGAAATCCAAAGCGGCCGGGCGGCATTCGTGACCCTGACGGTCGGCAGCCAGGCGCCCGACTTCACGCTGAAGGACCAGAACGGCCAGCCGGTCACGCTCAGTGACTACCGCGGCAAGAAGAACGTGCTGCTGGTGTTCTTCCCGCTGGCGTTCACCGGCATCTGCCAGGGCGAGTTGGACGAGGTTCGCGATCACCTGCCCGACTACGAGAACGACGACACCGTGACGATGGCCATCTCGGTCGGTCCGCCGCCGACCCACAAGATCTGGGCGACCGAGAGCGGATTCACCTTCCCGGTGCTGTCGGACTTCTGGCCGCACGGAGCCGTCGCGCAGGCCTACGGCGTGTTCAACGACGCCGCCGGCTTTCCCAACCGGGGCACCTTCGTCGTCGACCGTTCCGGTGTGATCCGGTTCGCCGAGATGAACGAGCCCGGCGAAGCCCGCAACCAGACGTTGTGGACCGAAGCCCTGGCGGCCCTGAAGGCCTGACCGGGATTTCTCCGCACCGGCCATCGGCCGGTAGTCTGCCCGGGCACGGGCGCGTAGCTCAGTGGTAGAGCTCTGGTTTTACACACCAGCGGTCGGCGGTTCGATACCGTCCGCGCCCACCCGTCTCAGCTGGCTCCGGCGCCGGCCGCCGTCACCGGCGCCGGGCGCCCGACCAGGTATCCCTGCAGTTGGTCGACGCCGAGTGCGACCAGCCGGTCCCGGGTCTCGGCGTCCTCGACACCCTCCGCGGTGGTGAGCAGCCCGAATTCCCTGGCGATGTCGACGATGGCCCGGACGACGGACTCGTCTTGGGGGTTGCGCAGCAGGCCGGAGACGAAGCTCTGGTCGATCTTCAACTTGTTCACGGCCATGCCGCGAAGCTCGGTGAACGAGCCGAAGCCCGTGCCGAAGTCGTCGAGCGCCAGGCGGCATCCCAGCCGCCGCATGTCGTCGGAGAAGCGCTCGGCGAGCTCGGTCGAGGCCAGGGCGGTGTGCTCGGTGATTTCGAAGGACAGCCGGCCCACGACGTCGGCGGCCCGCTGCAGCTCCTCGACGATCGCCGACATGGTGGCCGCGTCGTTGATCGTGGCCGCCGAGATATTCACGTCGACCCGACGGCCGGCCCGGGCCAACTCGATGGCCCGCGTGAGCATGAACCGGTCGATGGTCGGCATCATGCCGAACCGCCGGGCCTGCGGAAGGAACTCGTCGGGCACCATCACCTGCCCGTCGCTGCCGACCATCCGAACCAGCAGCTCCTCCTCGGCCACCTCGCCCGTGCGGGCGTCGACGATCGGCTGGGCGTAGGCGACCAGGCGTCCGTCGGCGATCGCAGCAGAGAGGAGCTCCCCGAACTCCAGGCGTTCCCGCAGTTCGCGCTCGACTGGGGTGACGTCGGTGACCTGGATCAGGAAGTTCTCCAGGCGGCCGTCCGCGTCGCGGATGCAGGTCACCGAGTGATCCCCCCAGATCTGGTGACCGTCGGCGTGGACGTACTGGTTGATCATTCGGTAGGAGTTGCTGTGGCCTTTCAGCATCGCCTTGATGTTGGTCCAGTTCTCCTCGCGGTAGTCCGGGTCGGTCACGTCTTCCCAGGCCATCCGAAGCAGCGTGTCGGCGTCATAGCCGAGGAACCGGCACATCTCGTGGTTGACCTTCTCGACGCGGCCGTCCGCACTCATCAGGCACATGCCGACGGCCGCATTCTCCATCGCGCGGCGGAAACGTTCGTCGGCGATGGCCTTCAGCCGGCGGGCTTCCTCCACCGCCTCTTCCGCGGCCACTTCCTCGTCGACCAGATGGGCCGCGATGACGGAGCCGTCGCGGCGTCCCCCGGCATCGCGAAAAGGCTTGACGTTCACGTGGAACCAATGCTCGGCGCCGTCCACCGAACGCATCCGCACCCGCTGACTGACGGCCTCGCCCGCACTGACCTTCCGCCAGCGGTCGGCGTGGGCCTGCACATCCTCGGGCGCGACGAACTCCCGCAAAGTCCGGCCCAGCCAATGCTCCTGTGGCGCACCCAGTACGGCTTGCACGTTCGGTGAGATCCAGACGATCCGGTTGGTGCCGTTGTCGTCCTCGCGGGTGTGGCAGATCAGATCCCCGGCATTCTCGACCAGCAGGCGGTACGTGGTCTCCGAGTCGGCGATCAGCTTGTTCTGCTGTTGCAGCGTCTCGGTGAGGGCGACTTCCCGGGTGACGTCGGTGATCTGGGCGATGAAGAACTCGAACTCGCCCCCGGGGCTGCGCAGGGCGCCCAGGGACAGATCGCCCCAGATGCGGTGGCCGTCGGCATGGACGAACTGTCGGGTCACCCGGTAGGAGTCGACCTCCCCGGACAGCAGTCTCATGACGTCGACCACGGCGATCTCGAGGGATTCCGGCGCCATCAGGTCCTGCCACGTCATCGTCATCAGAGTGCCTGCGTCGTAGCCACTCAACTTGCACATGGCGTCGTTCACCTCGGTGAAGCGACCATCCGGGGCGGCCAGGCACATCGCGACGGCGGCGTTGTCGATGGTGCTGCGGTAGCGCGCCTCGGAGATCGCGAGGCGTTGTTCGGTCTGGTATCGCGCGGTGGTGTCACGCCAGGTGACGACGACGTTGTCGGGCGTGGCGCGGGTGGCCCGAAGGTCGTAGCGGCGGGTGTCCAGGAAGAACTCGTTGTCGTAGGCGAAGTCGTTGACGATCAGTGGGTCACCGGTATCGAGGCAGCGGATGAGGGCGGGCAGCATCGCGTCCTTGATCCCCGGCGTTCCCTCGGTGATCGAGCGGCCGACGAGTTCGGCCCGGGACAACCCGATGTAGTCACACGTCGCCTGGTTGACCTGCAGAAAACAGAAGTCGACGATCCGGCCGGCGGAGTCCCTCGCCGCTGCCAGGAGCACGCACGGGTCCAGCAGCGCGTCGGCGCTGGCCCGCAACACCGCAATGGCCGCGCGTTGAGCCGCGAGGAGGTTGGCGTCGTCGCCGGGCGCGGGCTGGGGGGACACCCCTGCCATCCTAGGTCCCGTTATGCTCGCCAGCGGAGGCAAAGGGCGTTCTACCGGCCAAAACAGTTCGATAGACGCCAAACCAGCACATTTCCGTACCTATCGGCTCATTTGCGGCTGGGTGCGCCACCAGGCACTTCGTCAGTTCTCGACACCGTCCGGGCCCACGGTCAGTTCCTCGGCAGGCCGGCCGGAGCCGGCCAGGATCTTCGCGGTGACGACCGCGGCCGTCAACGCCCCGGTCACCAGGGCCGCCGCGAGCACGCCGGTCCACTCGGAACTGAACACAGCAAAATCCAAAACCGAAACCGCGACGTGGTCAATGAGCGTGACCGGATCGTCACGCAGCCGTGCCCACCCGGGCCGCGCCCAACTAGACGGCGGGCGGCGCGAAGAACTCCAGCGTGATGCCGTCCGGGTCGCGGAAGCTCAGGCCGGAGCCGTAGTGGGCGTCCACGATGCCGCCGTGGCCGATGCCCAACTCGTCGAGCCGGGTCACCCATCGCTGGAGTTCGGCGCGGTCGGCGCAGCCGAACGCGACATGGTCCAGGCCGACGTTGTGCTCGCTGAAACCCCGCGCCGACGGCGGCGTGGTGTGCTGGTGCAGCCCGAACAACGTGCCGCCGCCGATCAGGAACACCGCGTGATGAAAGCCGGGTTCGGTGTCCTCGTCGAGAACCGGATCGGCACCGATCAGGGCGCGGTACCACGGCACGCTGACGGACAGGTCGCGCACGGTGATCGCCACATGGGTCAGGCCCGGAAATGTCATCGCGGAATCCAATCTGTGAGTTCTCTTGTAACGACTACGAATTCGAGGTCCCTCGGGTTCGAGAACGTCACCGTCCGGCCTACACGCGGCTAGTACACCACGTGTGAAAGAGTTCCGGGGTGGTTGCGCGCAGACCGTGGCGGGGCGCCGGGATACTCGTCGGCCAACTGGCAGACGCTGTTGTCGCCGATCCAGCGCGTGCACATCCCGTCGCGGGTTTCGGTTGGTGCGCAGCCGCACTGGAGCGGCTGACCTACCGCGACGGCCGCGCCGCGGGCGCGCTGCAGGTGGCGGTGCTGGTCGGTGCGCTGGCCGGCGCGGGCGCAGGGGTGGAACGATCCGCCCGGCGTGGTCCGGCGCTGGCGGCGGTGACGGCCGCGGCCACCTGGGTGGCCCTGGGCGGCACCACCCTGGCCCGCACCGGCACCCGACTGGCCGACCTGCTCGACGCCGGTGACGTCGAGGGCGCCCGCGCGCTGTTGCCGTCGCTGTGCGGGCGGGACCCCGTGGTGCTCGACGCCGCCGGGTTGGCCCGCGCGGCACTGGAATCGGTGGCCGAGAACACCTCGGACGCACACGTCGCGCCGCTGCTGTGGGCGGCGCTCGGCGGCGTGCCCGGGGTGCTGGTCTACCGGGGGATCAACACCCTGGACGCGATGATCGGCAACCGTTCGCCCCGGTACGCCCGATTCGGTTGGGCCGCAGCCAAATTAGACGACCTGGCCAACTATGCGCCGGCGCGCGTGGCCGGTGCGCTGGTCGCGGTGTGCGCGCCGGCG
>JAGQTW010000131.1 GCA_020438785.1 Mycobacterium sp.
ACCCGCGCTGGCTGGTCAAGCACCTACCCGAGCACGCCCGCGAAGCCGTGATGTTCCGCAACGGCATCGAGACCTACAAGCTGCCGGAGACGGTTCCGGTGCTGGAGGGTCAGACCCGGGTGTTCTGAGCCCGCCGTCGATTTCGCGCCCGCACCAGCCCGGCGATGCCGAGCACCAGCAGCACACCCGCGGCGGTGGCGAGGCCGAGGGTCAACAGCATCATCGGGGCGTGGTAGACCACCGACGTGGTGGCCGGCTGTCCGTCCGCGATGGGCGCCACATCGACGACCTTGGTGGACCCCAGCCAACTGCGCACCGCACCCACGATCGCCAGCCCCGCCAGGACCAGCTGCACGACATGCCTCACCGGAGCAGGTCCTCGAGGTCGTCACCGTCGACCAGCCGGGTCAGGACCTCGCGCAGCTGCTCGTGCTTGCGGGCCCAGGCCTGCGCGGTGCGGTGGTGGGTGAGCTCGATGCCGATCCCGGTCCGGCCGCGGGGTACACCGGTCAACTCGCCCAGGGCGCGGGCCGCCTGCCACTTCTCCGCCTCGCGGGACCCGGCCTTGTACTGGGCCGGCGGCAACACCCGCACGATGCTGGCCACCTTGATGGTCTCGGTGCCCTGCCGCAGGTAGTCGCGGGTCAGCTCGACGCTGGTGTGGATGCGGGCGGCCTTGACCTGAAGGGTCAGGAAGCCGGTGACGAGCACCAGGAACACCGTCGGGATGAACCACTGGAATCCCATGCCGCCCTTGAGCTGGATCGTCAGCATCGCCGCCGCGGACAGCGGGCCGGCCAGCAGCCAGTACCAGGTCGCCCCGTTCTCGAAGAACAGCACCTCGGGCGCCGCCACGGGTGGCTGCCCGACGGCTCCGTCGTCATGCATCGGGGTCCGCAGGCTCGTCCGGGTGGAACCAGTTCGCCGCGACCGGACGCATCACCAGCGCGGACGCCCCCAACACCAGCAGGATGATGACGAGCCACAGCACCCCGCGGCTCATCAGCGAGAACACCGCCAGCAACACCGTCAGCGACACCGAGAACGCCACCGCGGCCCGGCGGAACCGGGCGTCGCCGAGCCGGGTCCGGCCGGCCAGGAACCCCAGCCCGACACCGCTGGCCACCCACAGTGCCCCGGCGCTGCGGAAGAACACCGGGACCGGACCGGACAGCAGCAGCGTCAGCCCGGTCACGATCAGCAGCGTCGCAGCCGCCAGCCACAGCCAGAAGGCGGCGGTGACCAATGCGGGCCTGGGTTCGGTGGGGGTCATCGTCGGGCCAGCCTAGCGGTCATCGGGTGAAGAACCCGTGGCCGTCCTGGCGGTGCAGCAGGTACATCCCGCCGCCGATGAGCACCGAGCCCACGATGCCGGTGACGGCGAACACGATGGCCGCCACCGGTTGCCGCGAGACGGTGAACAGGCTGGCCAGGGTGTAGATGATGGTCGAGATCCCGCCGCCGGACAGCAGCGTGCGGGCCCAGCGGTACCCGGAGCGCATCAGCAGCAGGAAGGTCAGCACCAGCGCCCCCAACATCAGTGCGAACATCGCGGTGATGGCGTGGATCAGCATCGAGGTGTTCTTCGGGGCGGCGGTGAACGCGTCCACCAGGTATCCGGTCAGCAGCAGTGGCAGCGAGATCAGCCACAGCCAGAAGCCCGTCGCCACGTCCTCCGGGCGCGCGGGCGTCGTCGCGGGCGGGTCCTGGTTCACGCCAGCCAGCCCGCCGCGTCGGCCGCCCAGTACGTCAGCACGATGTCGGCCCCGGCGCGCCGGATGGAGGTCAGCGACTCCAGCGCGGCCGCCCGAGCGTCCATCCACCCGTTGGCCGCGGCGGCGCTGATCATCGCGTACTCCCCCGACACCTGATAGGCCGCCACCGGGACCGGTGAGGTGTCGGCGACCGCGCGCACGATGTCCAGGTAGCCCAGCGCGGGCTTCACCATCACGATGTCGGCGCCCTCGTCGAGGTCGAGTTCGATCTCGCGCAACGCCTCCCGCGCGTTGGCACCGTCCTGCTGGTAGGTGCGCCGGTCGCCCTGCAGGCTGGAGGCCACCGCCTCGCGGAACGGGCCGTAAAACGCCGACGCGAACTTCGCCGCGTAGGCCAGGATCACCACATCGGTGAACCCCGCGGCGTCCAGGCCGTCCCGGATGGCGGCCACCTGACCGTCCATCATGCCGCTCGGCCCGACCACGTGCGCACCCGACTCTGCCTGCGCCACAGCCAGTTTCACGTACTGGGCGTTCGTGGCGTCGTTGTCGACCAGGCCGCGGGCATCCAGCACACCGCAGTGCCCGTGGTCGGTGAACTCGTCGAGGCAGGTATCGGCCATCAGCACGGTCGCGTCACCGAGGTCCTTGGCGAGATCGCGCAGGGCGACGTTGAGGATCCCGTCCGGATCCAGTCCGCAGGAGCCGACGGCGTCCTTGTCCTCGTCGCGGGGGACGCCGAACAGCATCAGCCCGCCGACACCGGCGTCGACGGCCTCGGCGGCGGCCTGACGCAGCGAATCACGGGTGTGCTGCACGACGCCGGGCATCGACGAGATCGGGCGGGGCTCCGCGATGCCGTCGGCGACGAACATCGGCAGCACGAGATGCCTTGGCTCCAAGGATGTCTGGGCCACCAACCGGCGCAGCGCGGGGGTCGACCTCAGCCGGCGCGGACGATGCGAGGGGAAACCGGGCATGGCTGCATTCCGCGTTAGCGGCGCCGGCTCTTCTTGCGCGGCGGGGGCAGCGCACCCTCGGCACGCAGCCGGGCGGCGTGCTCGGCCAGCGCGTCGACCAGCGGGCCCACCGCGGCGGTCTCGGGCTGAACGTCCACGCGCAGGCCGAATTCCGCCGCGGTCTCGGCGGTCTTCGGCCCGATGCACGCGACGATGGTGCGGGCGTGCGGCTTGCCGGCGATGCCGACCAGGTTGCGCACCGTCGAGCTGGAGGTGAAGCAGACGGCGTCGAACCCGCCGGTCTTGATCATCTCGCGGGTCTCGGCCGGCGGCGGTGCCGCGCGCACGGTGCGGTAGGCGGTGACGTCCTCGATCTCCCAGCCGCGGTCACGCAGGCCCTCGGCCAGCGTCTCGGTGGCGATGTCGGCCCGCGGCAGCAGCACCCGGTTGACCGGGTCGAAAATGCTGTCGTACTCCGGGAACTCGTCGAGCAGACCCAACGAGGACTGCTCACCGGAGGGCACCAGCTCCGGGCTGACGCCGAAGGCGCGCACCCGGTCGGCGGTCGCCTCACCGACGCAGGCGATCTTCACCCCGGAGAACGCGCGGGCGTCCAGGCCGAACTCGCCGAACTTCTCCCACACCGCGCGCACCGCGTTGGTGGAGGTGAACACCACCCACTGGTAGCGGCCGTCGACCAAACCCTTGACGGCCCTTTCCATCTGGGCCGGGCTGCGGGGCGGCTCGACGGCGATGGTGGGCACCTCGACCGGCAGGGCGCCGTGACCGACCAGGCGGTCACTCATCTCGCCGGCCTGATCCTTGGTCCGCGGCACCAGCACGGTCCAGCCGTACAGGGCGCGGCTCTCCCACCAGTTCAGCTTGGCCCGGTGGGCGACGGTCTTGCCGATGGTGACCACCAGCGTGCCGGTCAGCGGGCCGGCCGGGTCGTTGCCGCCGGCCAGGGCGGCGCGGTCGGTCAGGCCGGTCAGCGTGGTCTCGACCGAGCGCTGCGCACAGGTGGTGCCGTTGGCGGTCACCACGCACTGGGTGTTCTCGGCCAGGCCGTACTCGATGAGGATGCGGGCCGCATCGGGCAGGTGCGAGGCGGTCGCGGTGAGGATCAGCGGGCCGGGCGCGGCGGCCAGGGCGGCCCAGTCCACCTCGCCGCGCACGTCGGCGACGGTGTGCGCGGAGCCCAGCGGCAGACCGGCGTAGGACGGCACGGCGCTGGTGCCGGGCAGGCCGGGGACGATCTCGAACTCCATGTGGCTGCGCGCGACCGCGTTGACCTCGGTGATGACCGAGTCCACCGACAGCGGGTCACCGGCCACCAGGCGCACCACGTCGAAACCGGCCTTGGCCTCGGCCAGCAGGGTCTTGGCCACCTCGGCCGGGTCGCCGAGGGCGGGCCGGATGTCGGCTCCGACCGAGACCACCGGCGGGGCGAGCGCGTCGGCCACCGCGCCGTCGGCCTCGGCCCGCGGTCGGGGGGCGTCGGCCCGGGCGGGCCCGGCGGTCGGGGGCAGGTCGGCGCCGACGACGGTCAGCACGGCCTGCGGCACGTCGGGGTCGGTGAACACCAGCGCGGCGTTCGCGAGGACGGCGCGGGCGCGTGTCGTGAGCAGGCCCGGGTCGCCAGGACCCGAACCGACGAACGTGATGCGTCCCGGCTTGGCCTTGCGGCCCCGTCCGCTTCCGTGCCCAGTCATCTTCACTCCCGCTCTACTCCGCCTCGGTCGTCGGCGGAGCCCTGTGCGACATGACCTCGCGCGCGCCCAACTCGAACAACTCCGCGGCCACCGCGAGCCCCAGCTCTGCGGAGCGGCCGGGCGTGCCTACGCCGGACGCACGGATCACGTCGGATCCGTCTGCCGCCGCCACGCATGCGCGCAGCGACAGCTCGTCGAAGACGTTGCCGTCCTCATCGATGGACTCGACCACCTCGGCGATCGCGCCCACCGGTGCGGAACAACCCGCCTCCAGTTCGGCCAGCAGGGTTCGCTCGGCGGTGACCGCGGCGCGGGTGTCGGGATCGTCCAACTCCGCCAGTAGCGCCGCAAGCCCGGTGTCGCCCGCGCGGCACTCCACCGCAAGCGCACCCTGAGCCGGCGCTGGCAACATCTGCACCGGCTCCAGCGTCTCGGTGACATCGCCGAGGCGACCGATGCGGGCCAGACCCGCCCGGGCCACCACGATGGCGTCGAGATCACCGCTGCTTACCCTGTTCAACCTGGTATCTAGGTTGCCTCTTAGGGGGCGGATTTCCAAACCGAGACCCAGTGCTCTAAGCTGCGCGGCCCTGCGCACGGACGATGTGCCGATCACCGATCCGGCCGGCAACTCCCCCAGCACCAGGCCGTCGCGGGCCACCAGCGCGTCGCGGGCGTCCTCGCGGCGGGGTATCGCGGCGATGACGAACCGGGCGTCCGGCGCGGTCGGCAAATCCTTGTACGAGTGCACCGCCATGTCGACCCGGTTCTCGTGGATCGCCTCGCGCAGGGCGGCGGTGAACACCCCGACCCCGATCTCGGCGATCGGCTGGTGGGAACGGTCGCCCTCGGTGCTGATGATGACCAGTTCGGCGCGGTGCCCGCGCTCGATGAGCTGGTCCCTGATGGTGCCGGCCTGGGTGGTCGCCAGCAGGCTACCCCGGGTGCCGATCCGGATCACCGCGTCGCCGCCGTCAGTCAAGCGGGTTACTCGGCGCCGTCGCGCCGGCTGGGGTCGAATTCCGCTGCCGCCAGCGGCAATTCGCCCGCGGCGACGGCGTCGACGGCCTGCGGGTCGAGTTCGAACAGTTCACGCAGCGCCTCGGCATAGGTGTCGCCGCCGGGCGCACTGGCCAGCTGCTTGACCCGCACCGTCGGGGCGTGCAGCAGTTTGTCGACGACCCGGCGAACGGTGCGCGCCACCTCGACGCGCTGGCCGTCGTCCAGGCCGGGCAACCGGTTCTCCAGCCGCAGCAACTCGGCCTCGACGACGTCGGCGGCGCGCTGGCGCAGGGCGGTGACGGTGGGCGTGACCTCCGCCATCCGCTGTACCGACAGGTACTCAGCAACCTCGGCCGCGACGATCTGGCGGGCCGCCTCGGCGTCGGTGGCCGCGGCGCGCGCCGACGGTTCCCGCTGCACCCGCTCCATGTCGACCACCGAGACACCTGGCAACCCGGCCACGGCGGGGTCGACGTCACGCGGCATCCCGAGGTCACAGAGCACCAGCGGTTGGGCCTTCTCGTCGCGCTGCGAGGTGGCCAGCGCATGGTGCACGTCGGCCAGCGACACCACCGGACGGACCGCGCCGGTACAGCTGATCACCACGTCGGCGACGGCCATCGCGGTGGCCAACTGATCGAGCTCCATCGCCTCCGCTCCGACACCCTGCTCGCGGATGCTGGCCGCCAGCCGCTGCGCGCGCGGCAGCGAGCGGTTCACGACGTGGATGTGGCTGACCCCGGCCCGCACCAGATGCGCCACCGACAGCCCGCCCATCGAGCCGGCGCCGACCACGGCGGCGGTCCGCCCGGCCAGCCCGGTGTCCAGCCGGGCGCCGGCGATGCCGAGCGCCACCGACACCACCGAGGCGCCGGCCGCGTCGATCGCGGTCTCGGAATGCACCCGCTTGCCCACCGACAGCGCGCGCTGGGCCAGGTCGTGCAGCACCCGCCCGACGGTCTGGTTGGCCTCGGCCGAGGCGTAGGCGCGGCGGACCTGGCCGAGCACCTGCTGCTCGCCGATGACCGCGCTGTCCAGGCCGGAGGCCACCGCGAAGAGATGCTCGACCGCGGCCTCGCTATAGCGGACGTAGGCGTACTTGGTCAGATCACCCATCGACATGCCGGAGTGCTCGGCGAGCACCTGGCCGATCGCCGACAGGCCGCCGTGGAAGGCGTCGACCACCGCGTAGACCTCGACCCGGTTGCAGGTGGCGAGCACCATGGCCTCAGTCACCAGCGGCGACTGCAGCACCTGATCGACGATCTTGGCCTGATCGGATTCGTCGGTGGACAGTTGCTCGAGAACCGAGACCGGCGCGCTGCGATGCGACACCCCGAACAGCAGGACGCTCACGGCACGATCACCTGGCCCGCTCCCTTGCTGCGACGGAATAGTCGGTTAGTGAAACTTACTTCCACGGTAATCCCCGCGCAGGCAGCTGACCAAATTCGTGTGCGAGTTCACCGGCCCGCCAGATCGGCGCGCAATCGGGGCTCGTCGACGTCCCAGTAGCTGTGCTCCCGGCCGTCGAGCAGGACCACCGGCAACCGGTCGCCGAACTCGGCCCGAAGGGCGGAGTTGCCTGCGGCCGCGGCGGCATCCACATCGGTGCTCGTGAGCTCGAAATCCAGCTCGGCGGCCAGCTGCGCCAGCCGGTCGTGCACGCGCTCGCAGATTCCGCACCCGGGCCTGGTCAGCAGTTCGACATGCGCTCGGCTCACCCGCGACAGTGTCGCACCTGCGGGCGCCGGGTCGGCCGATAGGGTGATGACCATGGGTTCCGGGGAGTACGACCAGGACCAGGCGGAGGGGGAAGCGGGGCAGGCCAGCGCCGAGCGGGCCGTCGAGGATCTGCTGGCCCAGCAGGCCAGCGCGGTGGCCCGCGACGCCAGCGCCGCCGCCCGCCGCGAGCCCGACGCCGATCCGGTCGCCGCCCCGGGCCCGCCGCCCGCCGACCTGACCGCCGCGGCGTTCTTCGACGTCGACAACACCCTAGTCCAGAGCTCGTAGCTGGTGCATTTCGCCCGCAGGCTGGCCGCGCACAAGTACTTCACCTACGCCGACGTGGCGAAGTTCGTCTTCGCCCAGGCCACGTTCCAGCTGACCGGCC
>JAGQTW010000132.1 GCA_020438785.1 Mycobacterium sp.
GACACCGTCGACTTCGTCCAGATCAAGCAGCACTACTACATCGTGCATGCCGACATCAACCCCACCCGGATCGTCCCCAAGGGTCCGGATCTGACCAACTGGCTGACCCCGCACGGCCGGGAAGCTCTGGGCGGCAAGCCATTCGGCGATGGAACGCCGCCGGGGCTGACCCGCGAGGATGAGCGGGTGCCCGCCGGGCACAATCCGCTCTAGTTCCAGAGCGCCCGCACCGACCATTCGGCGTGCGCGGCCTCGCGCAACTCGCCCTTCGGGTCGCGCACCATCGTGAGCAGTTGGACCACGATCCCGGTCAGGCGGCCCCGCTTGGCGTCCACCGTCGGAATCGTCATCGCCAGAAGGGTATTGGGCCGGATGATGGTGTCGGTGGAGTCGTTCTCGTTCTCGTACACCTGCAGCAGTCGCCAGGGTGCGCGGCCGATCGAGGTCGGCACCGAGAGCTGCACGGGATACCTCTTGTCCACCGGCAGCTCGCCCTGGGTCTGTGGATTCTGGCAGTCGTCGAGGTTGATGACGTTGCAGTAGAAGTAGGGGCCAACCCGGATCGAATGGCCATGCGAGTACACGCTGATCTGCGGCAGTCCCTCGTCGGTTCCGCGGGTCAGCAGCCAGGCGCCCACACCCGCACCCGCCGAGGCCAGCACCACCGCGATGACCAGGAGCCAGCGAACCGTCCGGGTCACCGGTTGGTCACCGCCGCCGCCTCCTCCTGCTCGGCCACCACCGGCCGGTTGCCGCCGAACCCGGGGATCAGGGAATCGCCGCGATAGCTCACCACGGTCTGCGCCAGACCGAGGATCAGCACCGCCGTGATCGCGGTGAACCCCACCCACAACTCGGTGTAGACCAGCACCCCGATCGCGCCGCCGAGCACCCACGCCAACTGCAGCACCGACTCGGATCGGCCGAAGGCCGATGCCCGCGACTCCTCGGGCAGGTCGTCCTGCAGCGAGGCGTCCAGCGACGCCTTCGCGATCGCACTGCAGGCGGAGGTGATCAGGGTGGCGACCGCGGCGACGATCAGGTTGCCGGTCACCGCGGCGGCCAGCGCCGCGACGGTGACGGCGACGGCGGCCCGAACCACCAGCACTGCCGGCCGGCCCAGCCGCAGCCGCGCCGCGGCGAAGTTGCCGCCGAAGTTGCCGATGCCTGCCGCGGCGCCGATGGTGCCCAGCATGCCCAGCTGCACCCAACCGCTGGCCTGGTGTGCCTTGGCGACGAACGCCGGATACAGGAACAGGAAGCCGACCATCGCCTTGATGGTGCAGTTGCCCCACAACGAGGTGATGATGTTGCGGCCCAACGGTTGACGCGGTGACCGGATCGGTGCGGTCGCCGCATCGTCCGGCCATCCGCCCAGTGGGCCGCTGTGGCCGTGGTAGGTCAGCGTCGCGGGCACCTCACCCTCGGTGACCTCCACCCAGCGCGGTATCCGCATCGACAGCGAGGCCCCGGCCAGTGTGACGAACACGACCAGGAACAGCGCCCCCGGCAACTCGAACAGGGTGGTGAAGACGTACTCGACGCCGGCCGCGATGCCGCCGCCGACGATGGTGCCGCCGATCAGCCCGAACACCGTCAGCCGTGAGTTGACCCGGACCAGGTCGATCGTGGGCGGCATGACCCGCGGGGTCACGGCACTGCGCAGCACGCTGAACGACTTCGAGAACACCATCATCCCGAGCGCGCACGGGTAGAGCACCCAGGACGGGTAGCTGCCGGTGGCGCCGTCGTAGTTCATGATCAGCACCACTGCCAGCGCGGTGCGTAGCAGGAACGACATCGCCAGCGCCGCGCGCCGGCCGTGCTGCACCCGGTCGAGGGCCGGGCCGATCAGCGGCGCGATCACCGCGAACGGCGCGATCGTGATGAGCAGGTAGAGGGCCACCTTGCCCTTGCTCTCGCCGGTGGCCGCCGCGAAGAACAGCGTGTTGGCCAGGGCCACCGCCATTGCCGAGTCGACGGCGAAGTTGGCCATCACCGGCCAGGTCAGCGCGGTCAGGCCGGACTTGTCGGCGCCGTCCGCGGTCGCGGCGCGTTGCACCATCGAGTACATCCGCTCGCCCATTTCGCGGCTGCGCATCGCGGCCGCGCGGGTGACCGTGATGCGCTCACCGGCGCTGTCGCCGACGCGTCGCGGCTCCGACCGGTAGTCGGAGTGTGGGCCGCCGTGGCCACGCTCGGAGTCCAGTGGCGGCAGGTAGCGGTTGGCGCTGGGTGTCGGGTTCGAGCGCGGGCCGCCACCGGTGCGGGCATGGCCGCCGGCGTCGCTGGGATAGTTCGCCATCCCGGGATGCTCACCGCGCGGGCCGGGCGGATGGCGATGACCCGGCCCGGACCTCGGTTCCGGGCCCGGGTCGCCGGGCCGCCTCACAGACACTGTTCGATTGTCCCCCATCCCGCCATGCCGGGGCGTGCACGTGACCGGTGTGGCTGCCACGACGGAGCGTGAGGCAAGATTGGGGGCGATGAACAGCCAGATCGAATCCCCGCATCCGCCGGCGGAGGCCGCCCCGGCCCGGCCGTCGGAGGCGGTGGCCGCCATTCTCACCGATGCGAGTGAGCTGGCTCGGCAGGCCATCCTGGAGTACAGCGGCGACACGGTCGGGGAGTACCTCGGTGTCAGTTTCGAGGATGAGACCGCGGCCACCCATCGCTTCCTGGCCAAGCTGCCCGGCTATCAGGGCTGGCAGTGGGCGGCCGTGGTGGCCGCCCACCCGGGTGCCGACCACGCCACCATCAGCGAGGTGGTGCTGGTCCCGGGGCCGACGGCGCTGCTGGCTCCGAGCTGGGTGCCGTGGGAGAACCGGGTCCGCGCCGGTGACCTCGGTCCGGGCGATCTGCTGGCGCCGCCACCGGATGATCCCCGGCTGGTGCCCGGATACACCGCAAGCGGCGACGCCGCGTTCGACGACCTCGCCGTCGAGATCGGCTTGGGCCGCAGGCAGGTGCTGGGCCCGTGGGGCCGGGCCGACACCGCCGAGCGCTGGCATGACGGCGATCACGGTCCCGGTGCGCCGATGGCGCGGGCGACCAAGCGGGCCTGCCGCGACTGTGGCTTCATGGTTCCGCTGGCCGGGGTGCTGGGCACCATGTTCGGGGTGTGCTGCAACGAGTTGTCCGCCGACGGGCACGTCGTGGACTTCGAATACGGTTGCGGGGCGCACTCCGACACCCCGGCGCCCGCCGGGGCAGGATCGCCGATGTACGAGCCCTATGACGACGGCGTGGTCGAGATCCTCGCCGCCGCCGACCTGGTCGCGGCGGCTACCGCTGAGGTCGAGGCGGTCGAGGTGGCGCCCGAAGAGGTAGAGGTGGCGGCTGACGTCGCCCCGCCGGCGGAGACCGTCGAGACCGCGCCGGCCGACCCGGTCGAGCCCTAACTTCCCTCGGCGGCCGCCTTGATGCGGGCCAGCGACGTGTTCATCCCGTCGACGAGTTCCTGCTCGAAGCTGGACACGCCACCGAGCACCGCGTTGACCGTCATGGTCGACACCGCCTTCACACCGTTCTCGGCGTGGCGGGTCTCCACCACCCGGGTTCCGGTCGGCGTCGGCTCGAGTTCGTAGCTCCACACCGTGTTGTTGGCGTTGACCCGGAAGGCGAGCTTGCGCTCCGGGATCACCTCGGTGATCGTCGACGTCGTCGGCCAGAACAGGTTGTTGCGGCGGTTGAGATTGACGGTGCGGGTGCCCGGGCGCACCGGACCGAGTGCCTTCATCAGCCGGCACTGCGGGCTCCACTGCGGCATCCGGCTCAGGTCCGAGACCAGGCTCCACACCTTGGTCACCGGCGCGTTGATCTCGATCTCTGCCTGCAATAGCGGTGCCGCCATGGGTTTCTCCTTCGTTCAGTGCTGGTTGCGGTCTGGTTCGGCGCGTTGTTGCAGCCCGGTCTGGGCGCCCCGCACGCCGCGCCGGGCGGCGGCGCGTTGCCACAGGAAGATCGACGTGCCGAGCACCCCGACGCCGAGTCCGGCCACCGCGATGGGACGCCACCCTTGCAGGGCGGGAACCGCGAACGCGGCGATCGTGGCCAGCGCCCACAGCGCCGCGCCGGCGGCGATCACCGGCCACGGTTCCAGCAGCGCCGCGGGCAGCGCCGGCGGTTGTGGTTCGGGTGCGTCGGAAGGCATTGCCGTCCAACCTAACCCATGGGTGCCGCGGCGGGACCGGGTACGTTGACTGTTGCCGTCGGCAACGGCCGCGTCGGGACGGACGGCGGCGCACTGGTGAAGGAAGGTCCGATGACCCCGATCATCGACGAAAAATCATGAGCCGCAACACTTCCGGTGGTTCCGATGGCATCGAGGTCATCGACGTCACCGACCCCGGCGACCCGCGGGTCGACGACTTCCGTGATCTGAACAGCGTCGACCGCAGACCCGACCTGCCCACGGGCAAGGGTCTGGTGATCGCCGAGGGTGTGCTGGTGGCGCAGCGGATGCTGGCGTCGCGGTTCGCCCCGCACGCCTTTCTGGGTACCGAGCGCCGGCTGGGGGAACTCGCCGTGGACCTCACCGGGGTGGGCGTCCCGTTCTACCGGGCCTCCGCGGAGGTGATGGCGCAGGTCGTCGGGTTCCACCTGAATCGCGGGGTGTTGGGCGCGGCGCGCCGGGCGCCGGAGTTGTCCGTGCCGCAGGTGCTCGCCGGCGCGCGCACGGTGGCGGTTCTCGAAGGGGTCAACGACCACGAGAACCTCGGTTCGATCTTCCGCAACGCCGCCGGCCTCGGTGTCGACGCGGTGGTCTTCGGCGCCGGGT
This sequence comes from Mycobacterium sp., assembly GCA_020438785.1. Classification (GTDB taxonomy): domain Bacteria; phylum Actinomycetota; class Actinomycetes; order Mycobacteriales; family Mycobacteriaceae; genus Mycobacterium. The sequence continues at coordinate 4,781 of JAGQTW010000132.1, forward strand.
GTGCCGATCCGCTCTACCGCCGCGCCGTGCGGGTGTCGATGGGCCACGCCCTGCTGGTGCCCTTCGCGCGGGCCGGGCATTGGCCGGCCGATCTGACCGACCTGCGTCAGCACGGCTTTCGCCTGCTGGCCATGACACCGAACCCCCGGGCGGGCACGCTCGCCGAGGTGATGGGCGGGCTCGCCGACCACAAGGTGGCCGTGCTGCTCGGTGCGGAGGGGCCGGGCCTGACCGAGACCGCGATGCGGGCCTGCGATGTGCGGGTGCGCGTCCCGATGTCGCGCGGCACCGACTCGCTCAATGTCGCCACCGCCGCGGCCCTCGCCTTCTACGAGCGGGTCAGGTCGGCTCGATAGGCTGCTCGTGTGACGGAGGAACCGACGCCGTGGGGGACGGGCCTGACGGTCGCCGGATTCGTCGCGGCCGTCACCGGTGCCGCCATCGTGGTGTTGAGCCTCGGCATGATCCGGGTGCATCCGCTGGTGGCGGTCGGCCTCAACCTGGTGGCCGTCGGCGGTCTGGCGCCCACCCTGTGGGGCTGGCGTCAGGTACCGGTTCGGCGATGGTTCGTGCTCGGGGCCGGCATCGGGGTGGCCGGCGGCTGGCTCACGCTGTTGGCCCTGGCCGTCAACGGCTGACGGTCAGCGCTCGCCGCTGGAGCGCACCCCGAGCAGGACGTCCTCCCAGGCCGGGACCGGGGGCTTGCCCTTGCCGCGCTTGGTGCGGGCGGGGGCTTCGGGCTCGGGCTCGGCGTCCGGCAGCTCCGGCGCGGCGGGCACCTCGAGTTCCAGCTGCGCGATCGGGGCGACCGGACGCAGCGGCCGTTCGAAGTTCGGGTTGATCAACTCGCTGGCGCTGTCGTCGACCGCGGTGACGGTGCCGCCGTGGGCGCCCGGGGTGAACCGGAAGTGGGCGACGTTGTCGGACCGGCCGGCCTGCCAGGACATCTGCACCGTCCAGCGACCGTCCTCGTTGCGCCACGCGTCCCACGTCGTCGCGTCCGGGTCGAGACCGCGGGCGACCAGCGCGGTGGTGATGGTCTCCAACAGCGTCAGGACCGCCGGGCCGTCGGGCAGCACGGGATGTGCGGCGGTGGCCAGTTCGGCGGCGCGCTGGCGTTCCAGCAGAACCGGATGGGCGAAGCGCTCGATCTTTGAGATGTCGGTGCCGGAGGATTCGGCGATCTGCTCGACGGATGCGCCGGCCCGGATCCGGGCCTGGATGTCTCTGGGCCGCAACACCGTTTTGACCTCGTTGTCCTTGGGGTTCTGGCCCGACCGGGGCCGATCGCCGCGCACTGCCGCACGGAGCCGGTCGTCTACGGGCACGCCGAACTTGTCGGCCGGGTCGAGGCCTTCGCAGATGACGTATTTTCCGTCGACATCGAGCCCGATCACCGTGAGTTCCCGCATGTCGACCTCCTTCGTCGGGACTTTAGCTCAGCCCGGGAAAGATAACGGGGAGGACACGCTGGCCCGGCGAGACGGTTACAGGCGTTCGACCACCCAGTCAACGCATCGGGTCAGCGCGGAGACGTCGTCCGGCTCGATCGCCGGGAACATGGCCACCCGCAGCTGGTTGCGGCCGAGCTTGCGGTACGGCTCGGTGTCGACGATGCCGTTGCTCCGCAAAGTCGCGGCGACAGCGCTTGCATCGACGTCGTCGGTGAAGTCGATGGTGCCGACCACCTGCGAACGCAGCTGGGGATCGGCGACGAACGGGGCTGCGAACGGGGCCGCCTCCGCCCAGGAGTACAGCCGGCTCGAGGAGTCCGCGGTGCGCTTGACCGCCCAGTCCAGACCGCCGTTGCCGAGCATCCAGTCCACCTGCTCGGCCATCAGGACCAGCGTGCCGATGGCCGGGGTGTTGTACGTCTGGTTCTTCAGGCTGTTGTCGACCGCGATCGGCAGCGACAGGAAGTCGGGGACCCAGCGCCCGGATGCGGCGATCTGCTCCACCCGCGACAGCGCCGCCGGCGACATGATCGCGAGCCACAGGCCGCCGTCGCTGGCGAAGTTCTTCTGCGGCGCGAAGTAGTAGGCGTCGACCTCGGTGATGTCGACCGGCAGCCCGCCGGCGCCGGAGGTGGCGTCGATGAGGACCAGGGCCTCGCCCGAACCGGTCGGCCGGTGCACCGGCACCGACACCCCGGTCGACGTCTCGTTGTGCGCCCAGGCGATGGCGTCGACGGACGGGTCGGAGGTCGGCTCGGGCGCGCTGCCCGCGTCGGCCTTGACGACGATCGGGTCGCCGACGAACGGGTTGGCGGCGACGGCCGAGGCGAACTTGGAGCTGAACTCGCCGTAGGTCAGGTGCAGCGACTTCTTGTCGATCAGCCCGAACGCCGCGGCGTCCCAGAACGCGGTGGCCCCACCGTTGCCCAGGATCACCTCGTAGCCGTCGGG
>JAGQTW010000133.1 GCA_020438785.1 Mycobacterium sp.
ACGTCCATGATCACGCCGCCCTTGAGCATCTCCGCCATGCCGCGCTTGACCCGGGCCGTGCCGGTCTGCGCGGGGCCGCCCGAGCCGTTGCGCTCGTAAGCAGTAGCTCCGTTTTCCACAGTGGGTCCCTTCCCTTGCTACGGATCCAGTGTAAAGGGCACCTTCAAACTGAATAATCCGCAGTTACCGGATCCGATGCAGTTCTCTCGGCGGTCCCCCGCCACGACCGTCGGCCACCGCGTTGGCCTCGGCGAGCAGCTCGCCGAGTTGGAGCGGGTAGACCGTCTCGCCGCCCGCGGCCAGCTTCTCGATCGTCGCGGAATCACACCAGCGATGGCCATGAATGTAGCGCAGTTCCAGCGGGGTGCGCCCACCCGTGGTCGGCTCGAACCTGCTGGTGCGGTGGATGAAGTAGAACTCCTGGCTGCCGATGACGGTGCCGTTGAAGTCGATGACGGAGTCGCGCCGCCACACCGGGCCCACCACCCGGGCCGGATCCACCCGCAAGCCGGTTTCCTCGGCGATCTCTCGCACGGCGGTGTCCACCAGCCGCTCGCCGGGGTGCGCCTGACCGCCCACGGTGAACCACCAGCGCGGTGCGGTGCCGTCGGTGACGGCCGGGTCGGAGCCGCAGAACAGCAGCACCGACCCCTCGTCGTCGAGCAGGACCACCCGGGCCGAGGTGCGCCGGTCCACCAGGCCCGCCTCGGTGGGCGGTACGGCCGTCTCGCCATCGGATGTCGCCGGCCCAGCGGCTCCGGCGGCGCGCTCGGCGATCTCGAAGTAGTTCGGTAGCGGCGCCGTTCCGCCCAGGCGCAGCCAGCGCACCGGACGGCGCTCCCGAAGTGCCAGGGTGTCGCGCACCGCGTCGTTGTGGAACCGGCGGGCCAGCAGCACCCGGGCCTCCGCGTCGGCCAGTTCGGCCACCAGGGCCACCGGGATCGCCGACGGGTCGACGATCGCCAGCGCGGCCGACAGTTCGTTCTCGGCGGCCTCGCGGGCCGGCCGCGGGGCCCGTTCGGCAGCATCGGCCAGTGCGGCCAGCTGCCGGCCCTGGGGACGGTGGCGGTAGGCATCGGCCGCCACGGCCCGGGCCACCACGGCGCGGCGGGCCAGCGCGCCGTCGAGCGCCTGCCAGGACAGGTCGTAGCGCACGTGCAGCCGGTTCAGCCGGGTCGCGGTCTGGTAGGCCCACAGTCCGATCAACAGCAGGACGACGACCAGTAGCGCGGTCAGCGTCCAGTACAGCGGGGCGGACATCTCAGGTCATCCCCCGAGTCGCTTCGCTCCTGCCCGCCATTAGCTGGCCACCTGAACCTTGACCCCCGCCCCCGCGACCGTCTCGTAGACCCGGATGATCTGGTCGGCCACCACCGGCCAGTCGTAGCGGCGCACCGCGATCGCGGCGGCTTCGACGTAGCGGGCCCTCAGCTTGGCGTCGCCGAGCACCGCGATCAGCGCCTCGGCCAGGGCATCGGAGTCGTCTACCGGCACCAGCCGGCCGGCCTTGCCGTCCAGCAGCACCCGGCGGAATGCGTCCAGGTCGCTGGCCACCACCGGGGTGCCGGCCGCCATCGCCTCCACCAGCACGATGCCGAAGCTCTCCCCGCCGGTATTCGGCGCGCAGTACACGTCGGCGCTGCGCATCGCAGCGGCCTTGGTCGCGTCGTCGACCTGGCCCAGGAACCGCAGATGCCCGGACAGGTCACCGGCGCTCTCACGCAGCTCGCCCTCGTCGCCGCGGCCCACGATCAGAATCTCGATGTCGGCGAACCGCTCCACCAGGGCGGGCAGCGCGCCCAGCAGCACCGCCATCCCCTTGCGCGGCTCGTCGTAGCGGCCGAGGAACAGCACGGTGCGCCCCGGCCTCGGATAGCCGTCGAGGCGCGGGGCGTCGGCGAAGGAGGCGACGTCCACCCCGTTGGGAATCTCGACGGCATCCGACCCCAGCGCCTCCATCTGCCAGCGCCGGGCAAGATCCGATACGGCGATGCGGCCGACGATCTTCTCGTGGTAGGGCCGAAGGATCCCCTGAAAGACGCTGAGCGTCAACGACTTCGTGGTCGAGGTGTGAAAGGTCGCGACGATCGGCCCCTCGGCGGCCTGCAGCGCCAGCATCGACAGGCTCGGCGCGTTGGGCTCATGCAGGTGCAGCACGTCAAAATCACCCTGCTGGAGCCACTTCTTGACCTTGCGGTGGGTGGCGGGACCGAACCGCAACCGCGCCACCGAGCCGTTGTACGGGATCGGCACCGCCTTGCCGCCGGAGACCACGTAATCGGGCAGCTCGACATGCGGCGAGGCCGGCGCCAGCACGCTGACCTCGTGGCCGCGGGCCCGCATCACCTCGGCCAACTGCAGCACCTGGGCCTGCACCCCGCCCGGTACGTCGAACGAGTAGGGGCACACCATGCCGATGCGCATCAGCCCGTCTTCCCGCCCGCCCCGGACTCGAGGCGGGCGCGGCGTTCGGGCGACAGGTCGGCCAGCCACTGCGGCTGCAGCATGTGCCAGTCCTGCGGGTGGGCGGCGATGTTCTCGGCGAACCGGTCGGCCAGCGCTTGGGTGATCCGGCCGACGTCCCCGGAGCCGGTGTCGATCTCGTCGCCGATCATCACCACGCAGTCGTCGCCGTCGTAGTAGACGTGTGCGGGGTGCAGCGGCGCACCGGTGGCGATGGCGAGCTTGGCGGGGCCGGCGGGCAGCCGGGTGGGCTCACCGAAGAAATCCACCTGCACACCCGAGCGGGTGAGGTCACGGTCGGCCATCAGACAGACGAACCGGTTGTCCCGCAGGCGTTCGGCCAGCACCTCCAGCGGCGGTCGCTCCCCACCGGACAGCGGCAATACCTCGAACCCGAGACTCTCGCGGTACTCGATGAACCGGTCGTAGAGCGACTCCGGTTTCAGCCGCTCGGCCACGGTGGTGAAGGTGCCGTAGTTCTGGGCCAGCCACACCCCGGCCATGTCCCAGTTGCCGCTGTGCGGCAGCGCCATCACCGCGCCGCGCCCCGCGGCGTGCGCGGCGGCGAAATGCTCGGCGCCCTGGAACACCTGGTCGAGCCGGTCCGCGACCGCGGTCAGGTCCATCGAGGGCAAGCGGAACGCCTCCCGCCAGTAGCGCGCATAGGAGGCCAGCGAAGCACGCATCAGGCTGCCCGGCACCTCGGCGGGCGTCGTGCCGATCACCCGGGCCAGGTTCTTGCGCAACTGTTCCGGACCGCCGCCCAGCGCCGCGTAGCGGGCGCCGGCGTCGAACGCGTTGCGCGCCAGGAATTCCGGCATCGCCCGCACCAGCCGCCAGCCGGCCGCGTAGCCCCAGTCGGCGAGGTTCTCCCCCGACGGGATCCGGTCCCGGCCCGCCGACCACAACGCCCCCGGGGTGGTGATCACTGCTCGCCGTCCCCCGGTTCGGCGGCCGCCGCGGGGCCGGCCGGTTCCATTCCGCTCATCGCCGCCGGAGAGCTGCGCACGGTGTGCAGCCGCTGCCCCACCGTGACCAGGCTGGCGACCGCGAGCACCCACATCGCGATGGGCAGCAAGATCGGCATCGGGAAGAACGCAAGGTCGGAGAGCCCGGTACCGAGCAGCACGATCACCAGCCGCTCCGGGCGCTCGATCAGCCCACCGCCGCCGTCCAGGCCGCTCGCCTCGGCGCGCGCCTTGATGTAGGAGATCACCTGCGAGGTCACCAGGCAGATCAGGGTGGCCACCATCAGCGACGGGCTGTGCAACCCGAACGCCGCCCACCACAGCAGGCCGCAGAAGACAGCGCCGTCGCTGAT
>JAGQTW010000010.1 GCA_020438785.1 Mycobacterium sp.
ACCGGGCCATCCCGATTCTCTAGAACTGAGACGGCCCGTTCATGACTCGCCGGCACCGAATACGACGGCGTCAGCGTGCTCGCGTGTTCGATCGGTTGCGAAGTGTGCGTCCTCGTCGCTCATCCATCTCTGCCAAAGCTCTTCGGACTCACTACCGTCGCGTGCCAGGCCTCGCAGGAGGCGGATGTGTCGTGGCGTCTCGATCCACACCACAAACGACAGCCTGTCCCGTACAGCGGCTCTGGCCGAGGAGACCCCTTCGAGGATGAGCACTCCACCAGGGGCTACCGTCTGCCATTCGGCGAACGTCCGCCGGTTCCAGTCGTAGCGCTGATACCGCGCCGCTTGGTTCGCGGCGATAGGTCGAAGGACCTGTTCTTCGAGCCGCGGCCACCAGTGAATGGGGTTGTCCCATGAGGCGAAGTCGTCGGTGTGCACGATCTGGGCAGCACAAGCCTCGGCCAGCCGGGCAGCATAGGTGGACTTTCCAGCACCCCCGGGACCGTCTGCGTGTGATCACCTGATTTGGCCCCACTTTGGTCGGTGTTCTTCACCAATTTTGGCCCCGGTGGGTTGGTGATTTCTTCCGGCCGGGTGGGGCGGTGTGTCGTCACGGATTTTGGCCCCACCCTGGTTCAGATCGTTCCTGTCGGACCGTCTTCGTTGGCGGTCGTCAGGGAGGTCGGTGAGGATGCGGTCACGCGTGGAACTGTTCGAGAAGATCAGGAAAGACCGGCGGCGGGAGGGCTTGTCGATCCGTGAGTTGGCGGAGCGGCATGGCACCCATCGCCGGACGGTGCGTCAGGCACTTGCTGATGCGGTGCCTCCGCCGCGCAAGGCTTATCCGGTGAGGCCCCGGCCGGCGATCGGCGAGTGGGCGTCGGTGATCGACGCCTGGCTGATCGCCGATAAGCAGGCTCCGCGTAAACAACGCCATACCGCCCGGCGGATCTGGCAGCGTTTGGTTGCCGAGCATCAGGCCACCTGCGCGGAGGTGACGGTGTCGCGTTACGTCGCGCGGCGGCGGGTCGAGTTGGGGTTCGACCACCAGGAGGTGTCGGTCCCGCAGACCCATGAGGTTGGCGCTGAGGCCGAAGTCGATTTCGGGGAGTTCTACGCCAAGATCGCCGGTCTGGTGGTGAAGTGCTGGATGTTCGTGATGCGACTGTCCCACTCGGGCAAAGCCTTTCACGTCGCCTTTGCCACCCAGGCTCAAGAGGCATTCCTGGAGGGCCACGTGCTGGCTTTCGAGTACTTCGGCGGTGTGGCGGCCCGGATCCGCTACGACAACCTCAAACCCGCTGTCATCCGGGTCCTCAAGGGCCGTGACCGTGTCGAGACCGAACGATTCACCGCGCTGCGCAGCCACTATGGGTTCGACTCGTTTTTCTGCCGCCCAGGGGTTGACGGGGCTCACGAGAAGGGCGGTGTGGAGGGTGAGATCGGCCGCTTCCGCCGCCGCCATCTCGTCCCGGTCCCTGCCGTGGCTTGTCTGGCCGAGCTCAACGAGCTGATCGCCGCGGCCGACCGGCTCGACGACGACCGGGTGATCACCGGCCGCCCGATCACCGTCGGGGCGGCGTTCGCTATCGAAGCCACGGCTTTGATGGCGTTGCCGTCCGAGGGCTACGACTGCACGAGCCTGATGCACGCACGGGTCGACAATCGGGCCAGAGTGTCTGTGCGGCAATGCTTCTACTCAGTTCCGGCCCGCTACGCCGGGCGCCGTCTGCTGGTGCGCCTAGCCGCCCGGACCGTCGAGATCTATGACGGCCCCCGAGTGGTGGCCCGCCACGAGCGGGCCGTTGGACGCTACGTCGAGGTCCTGTGCCTGGATCACTATCTGGAGGTCCTTGCGACCAAACCCGGGGCGCTACCCGGAGCGACGGCCCTGGCCCAAGCCAAGACTCGCGGCGTGTTCACCGGCAGCCACCAAACCTACTGGGATGCCGCCCGCATCGCCCGCGGCGATGCGAAGGGAACCCGCGCCCTGATCACCGTCCTGCTGGCCCACCGCAACCTGCCCGCCGCGGCGCTGATCACCGCGATGGACCGCGCAGTGACCTCCGGATGCCTCGATCCCGAAGCGGTGATCATCGACGCCCGCCGTGAGGCCACCCCCCTGGCCCCCGTCGCCGCGATCGGCGCACTGGCCCGCTACGACCGGCCAGCACCCTCGCTGAGCGACTACGACGAACTATTGACCGGGAGCGATTCATGACCACCACAACAAAACCGGCGACCGCTGATGCCGCCGCGCAAGCCTCCATCGGCGCGGCCACCCGTGAGCTGCACCTGCCCACAGTGCGCACCGAAGCAGCCCGACTGGCCGAGATCGCCGACCGGGAACGCCAAACCCATCTGCGCTACCTCGCTGAGGTCTTGGCCGCCGAGGTCGACGACCGCACCGAACGGCGCCGCGCCCGGCGCATCAGCGATGCCAAGTTCCCCCGACTGAAACGGTTGGCGGAGTTCAACATTGACGCCGTACCCACCATAACCCCAGCCGTGCTGGGCCAGCTGGCCGCAGGCCACTACATCGACGCCGGCGAGCCGGTCGTGCTGCTCGGAGACTCCGGAACCGGCAAATCCCATCTGCTCATCGGGCTGGGGCTAGCTGCCTGCGAACAGGGCCGCCGAGTCCGTTACGTCACCACCGCCCAACTGGTCAACGAACTCGTCGAGGCCGCCGATGAACGTGTCCTCTCCCGCGTCGTGGCCCGCTACGCACGCCTGGACCTGCTCTGCCTCGATGAACTCGGCTACGTCCAAATCGATTCTCGCGGAGCCGAATTGCTCTTCCAGATCATCACCGAACGCGAAGAACGAGCTTCGGTGGCGATCGCCACCAACCTACCCTTCAGCGAGTGGGGCACAGTCTTCCCAGACCCACGCCTCGTCGCCGCCATCGTCGACCGCGTCACCTTCAACGCCCACATCCTCGAGACCGGCACCAAGTCATACCGACTACGCACCAGCAAAACCGCCACCCGAGCAAAACGCGCCAACTAAACCAGGGTGGGGCCGAAATTCATGACGACGGTGGGGCCAAATCACTTGACGAAACGCAACCGTCAATAGCGACAAGTCGCGTTGCTCCAAGCCGAGGTATGCGAGACCACACGTCTGCTGCAAGGTCTGCGACGCTCACCCCACCATGATGTCCAACATGACCGGATCAACCGGGCCGACCACCAACGTTCCGGAATGAGTCGACAAAACTCTGTCGCATTGGGAAGGGGCCGAATGGCAGGTTGTGATGATGGCCGACGAGGTGGTGTTCATCGGGGGACCATCAGGTGTCGGCAAGTCCAGCGTCGGCTTAGAGATGCACGCCCAGTTGAGTGCCGCCGATGTCTCGCACTGCGTCATCGACGGCGACTTCCTTGACATGGCCTACCCAACCCCCTGGGAACACGGATTGGCCGAGCGCAATCTTGCGGCCATCTGGGCCAACTACCGCGCGCTGGGCTACACCAGATTGATCTACACCAACACCGTCAGTGTGCTGCCCACCGTCATGCAGGCACTGCTCGATGCAATGGGCGGCAACGTCGAAGCGGTCGCTGTCCTGCTGACATGCACCGAAGACACCGCCCGCCAACGGCTTACCCAGCGGGAAAAGGGTTCAGCACTCAACCGTCAGATCGAACTCAGCACGCAGATGGCGGTGGCACTCGAAGCCACCTGCCCATCGACCGTGCACCGTGTTCCTACCGACACCTGCAGTATTCAATCGGTAGCCGCAGCCGTCATCCGGCTGACAGGCTGGCTTCCCGGCTAGCCGTCACCACCCACGGAAAATGCGAGACAGGATGTGATCCGTCTCGTTTCTTTAGAAAAGAGACAGGTGGTCCGGGATGATTGGGAGAAGGGGAAGGAAGGACGGATCATTTTGAATGCGGAAGATCGTGGCAGCGCGCGCCTGGCCAGACTGTTGGCGGATCCGCAACGTGCAGCTCGCGTGGCCGCCATCCGCGAGCAGATGAACCAGCCCAGCCCCGATTCGCCCGGACTCGACGACCGGGCAACAGCACCGCGCAGCATGACGGTCGACGATCTGCACCGCGCCGCCGACGCCGCCAATGACGTAAACAATTCCGAGGTTATGGACGCCGCGTGGCGGCGGCGCTCAATCTAACGTACCTGTGCTGATGCGCTAAATCGGCAGTGCCGCAAAGGCTGTCGATATACGACGTGGCATTTTGTGCACGCCGACGTCGGTGTCCGGTTTTAGGCTTGAAGGCATGTACCCGAGCTCAGGCACACCCGGGACGGGTCCTGTACAGGCCCCTCAACTGCTGCCCCCTCACCCACGAAATGGTCGAGGATTGCCGTTAGGACTGACATTGGTGGCGGTACTGCTTTCCACCGCCGCTCTTGTGGTTGCTTTGATCGGATTGGTCCGGGAGCCCGATCAAATGAGTCGGGCCGAGCCATCACCGCCCGCGACAACGGCCGCGGCCACCGATTCGGGCGATCAGGCACTGTGCGAAGAGATCGCACCGTTGATCAAGGAAAGTTCGGCAAATAAGAACGACTTTGCAGGGCTAGGGGAGCCCGGCTCTCCGGAGCGCAACGCAGGAATCCCTAATTTCGTTGAGATAACTCGGGATTGGGCTTCTCGTGCGCAGGAGGTGCTCGACAAGCACGCCGAGCCGCCGCGGTATCTAACTCGTACGCTGCAGCGCTACATAGACGATATGCGGCTCTTTGTCGATGGACTGAGGCCCGGACCTGAAGACGATGCAGACCGGGCGCTATGGACGGACAGCATCGGCGCACTCGGCGGACCTCTTACAGCCTGTCTTGATCAGGGGATTGAGTTATGGCAGCGGTAGGGGCGACTGCATCGATGCCGTCGCGGCCGTACTCGCCGCGCATTGTGGGGCCGGTTTGGCCTGAGACCTCACCGGAAGCGTGGCTGGAAAACGCGAACGGCCTCAACCGAAAGAGTGCCGAACTGCGGGAATCGGCAGCGAGAATCCGGGGTGCTGTTGATGAGCTTGGCAGCTCAAACTCAGGACAGATGATCGACGCTATGTGCGAGCGCGGTTACCGCACAGCACAGACGATCATCAACCAATCTGACCTCTACGGCGACATGGCCTCAGCTGTCAAAGAGACCGCCGAGCTGATCTGGCATGCCCGCGAGCGACTTGACGAGATCGACCGTAGAGCTCATGAAGAAATTGAGCGGCTCCGACAGCAATTCGCGGCAGCTGCTTCCCCTTTGGGAGCTGGCGCGGCGAGCGCGGCGCTGTACGCCGCGATCGAAGCCATCATCAACGCCGCTGCCGCCGAAGCGCTTGGGGTGGACACCGCTACTGCTGCAGCAATCGCCGAGCAAGCTGCTCATATCGGCGGCAATCCAGGAGGCGGCACATCCGGCAGCAGCGGAGATCATCCGGCGCTCCAAGGGCTGAGCCAACAAGGCGAATATGGCGACGCCGAAGCTATGACTGACGGCACGCCCAGAGGTACACCGCCCACCAACTACGGGCCGAATGAAACACAATCCCTCGGCTACGGAACGGAAAAGCAATCACCACCCGACCCCTCGGATGTCGAATCTGGATCTGACGGCGTCAGCCGCGAGACACCCCACGGCGGCAGCAACGCCGAATCAAATGAGCACAGCGGAAGTGAGGGGAACCCAGCTACTTCGCCGAGTGCAGAAGGCGCCGGCGCACCGAGTCCCCCCGATCCCAGTTCACTCGAAAACCCTTACACGGCAACTGGAACACCGACGCCAATGCCTGCGCCGATGCCGCACGCTGGTGGTGGGCTGTCGTCTACGGGCAGTAGTGGCAGCGGGTTGAAGATGCCGAGTGCGGGTGGTTTGTCGGGGGCTGGTTCTGTTTCCCCGGCGAGCGGTGCTGGCGGGTTGGGTTCTGGGGGGTTGAATCCGGCTGCAGCGGCGGGGTTGTCGCCGACGTCGGCGGGCGCTGGCCTGCCGTCTCCGGCGGGCGCGGGGACGCCGACGCCTTCTTCTGATTTTTCGCGGGGATTCAACGCGGGCCTGGGGGGTGGTGGTTCGGTGTTGCCGCCGCCCGCGCAACCGGCGAGTTCGACGGCTGGTGCGTATGGGTCTCCGAGTGCTGGGGGTGCGCCATCGGTGCCGGCTGGCGGCGGTCCGGTGGCGCAGAGCGCGCCGCCAGCGGCTGCGAGCGGATCAGCGGCACCAGCTGGGCCGGTGGGGACACCGATGATGTCACCGGCACCTGCGCCCGCTGGCCCGTTGCCGCCGTTTAATTCCGACATTGCGCCGCGCCAGGTATCTCCCGCCTCGGCGGCGGCCCCTGCTGCGCCAGCTGCTCCGGCACCGCCGGCTGCGGGTGGGCCGGGAACACCGCTGCCTCCCGGGGTGGTCGCGTCGGGAGGTGCCGCGGCGGCAGCGGGTGCAGTGGCGGGGGCAAAATCGGCCGCGCCTGATCCGCTGCTCGACGACGCGTGCACGCTGGTCGAGGAGCTGATGAAGGCTTCTCGCCAGTACGGCACCATCGACTGGTGTGTGGGGGTGTTCAAAACCCCATCGAGAACCCTGACCGTGGTGACCTCCGGCGAGGGTGCGGGGTTCATCCCGGCGGGGGTGCATATGCCCAAAGGTGTGGAGTCGCTGTTCTCGGATCCTGGGTTGGACAACGCTTTTCGGCGTCGCTGGTTCGGCTGGATCAATCCGGCGCAGACCATGGTGGCCTACGCCCAGTCGGTGACCGCGCTGGACCCGAACATTGAGCTGTGGGCGGTAGCGGTGGCGACGGGTTTCGGCGGCTCAGCACAGCCAGCCCTGGCCGCCGGTGTGCCGCACTATGCCGACTGCCCCATGCCCACCACCGATACGCCCCTGGGTGGGGGCGTGGTGCAGCCGCCGTTGGATGAGACCCGGTTACACCGCTTACAGGCCCTCAATCCGGCCGCCTACGCGCAGTTGAACACCGCAACCCCGGTCGACGTGCGCGAATCACTGGCCATCACCAGACAGACTGCGCACGTCACGTTCACCCAGGCCAGTGAACTCCTGACACTGCCGATACCGCCGCTGCTGCGCGAAATCGCCACCCACCTCGACCGCGGCACCTCAGTCACCGAAGCGCAGTGGGACGAACTCGCTAGTGCCGTGCTACCGATGGCGATCACCGACAGCTCGGGTCAGCGGCCCGGCCGGATCGGCACCGACACTGAGGCGTCGCCGTACGCGCGAGTGCAGCACAATGTGGCCCGGCTCGCGGAGCTGCTGCTGTTGTGGCGCCACGGCGCCCCAGATCACCGGGAGGTGGTCTATCTGGCCCACCACATCGCCGCTGAACGCCAACTTTGGGTTGGCCACGAGGATGGCGGTGTTCGATGACTGCGGACGTGTCAGTCAACCAGTGGAATCCGTTAGAGGTAGCCGCTGAGGCGACAATTGCTGCCGCCACGGCCGCATTGGTGTGGGAAGGCCAAGACAGCTACGGAGTGCTGGAACGGGTAGCCGGAGCCACAGCGAAAGGCATGGCAACAGCTCGGATAGCCGCCGAAATCATGGCTGACGTCACCACCTCAGTTCAGTTCACTGCGATCGACGAAGATGCTCGCGGCGGCGCTGTAGCGGGGCTTCCGGGGTGGCTGGCGCCGCGGTGGGCGGCGTCCGTGCGTGCCGCACTGGACGAGCTCGAAGCCGGGCGGCCCGGCGACGCGATGATGAAAGCCAGGACGTGGCCTGCCTTGCACAGCGTCGCGATGTGGACCCAAGACGGGCCGCTGCAGACATGGCAGACGGCTCTGATTGTGAGCGAAGCGCGGACTGCTCTGGCCCACCGCGTAGGCGTCTGGGGCATAAAGGGCTAAAAGTTAGAGTCAGAGTTCGAGGCCGTCGACGTCGCGGCCACGACCGCGGCCGCGTGACTGTTCGGCGCTGCGTTCCAGTCCGGTACGAAAGCGTTCGTAGGCCTGTTGGAGGCTCTGTTGAGCGTGGGCATGCTCGCGCCAGGCGGCCCGCCAGGTGCCGCGGCGTTGCTCGTGGCGGTCGAGGACCTGGCCGATGATGTCGGG
>JAGQTW010000134.1 GCA_020438785.1 Mycobacterium sp.
AAGACCTCCACCGGCTTCCACCCCGCGGGCGGGGCGTCGGTGCACGCGGTCGCGTTGATGGCCGCCACCGTCGGCGGCCGGCTCGGGGTCAAGGCCAGCGGCGGCATCCGCACCGCCGGCGACGCCGCCGCGATGCTCGAGGCCGGCGCGACCCGGCTCGGGCTGTCCGGCACCCGCGCGGTGCTCGACGGCCTGGGCTGACTCAGATCCCGGCGAAGCAGGGGTCCTGCTGGCCGTTCGGGATCGTCGCGTTGCGGGTGATGAACTTCGCCGTCACCCCGGTGTCGGTCACCTGCACGCTGTCGGCGTGGATGCCCATCGGCAGGTTCTTGGTCAGGGTGGAGGTGAAGGCGTCCAGCGCCGGCTGCACGGTCTCGCGCGGCAGCGTGAAGCCCAGCCCGGTCAGCTCCACCACCTGCAGCGTCAGCCCCCCGTCGGCGACCTGCGGTCTGGCCGTCACCGTGCCGACGGCGCCCTTGATCTCGATGGTGCCGTCGGCGGGCCTGGTGGTGACGCCGCTGACCAGGCCACCGAGGAACGGGATGGCGTCCTGCACGGTCTGCTTGATGCCATCGCTGGACCAGGTGATGGTCGCGTCCAGCGCGCCCATGGTGCCCGCGGAGTCCGCGGTCTTGTTCAGCTGGATGTCGTCGAGCAGCAGGTTGAGCTTCATGCCCTTGGCTTCGCGGATCTGGTTGCCCGCGGTCTCGACCGAGATGTTGTCGTAGTGCCGGGTCAGGTGCTGCAACAGAAACGGCCGCATGCCGAACGACACCGAGGCCTGATCCCGCACCACGCAGGAGACGGCGTTGGCCACGACCGTGTTGGCGCGGTGCCGCACGTAGAGCTCGGCGCCCAGCAGGCCGGCCAGCACCAGGGCGACGACGATGACGAACACCAGCACCATCGAAAGCGGGTCGCGCAGGAAGCCCAACCGGGACCGCTTGGGTTCCCCGGGCTCGGGTGCGCCCGGCACCGCGGCGGGTTCCGGCCGCGGCAGGTGCTGGGTGGCGGCGTCCATCGGGCTGCCCGGGCGGGTGATCTGCTGGGTCGGCTGGTCGGGGCCGCGCGGCGGAACCGCCGGACGGGCCCACTCGGTCGGTTCGTCGGGTCCGATCTGACCGGGGCCCGGTGGCGGATTCGTCACCTGGGCGATTCTGCCCTATCAATATGTGCGAACTCTGAGCGGTTACGCAGCACCGCGAGTGTCTCCCGCACCGAGGCGACGCGGTCGATGTCGAGGTCGGTCACCACCAGTTGCTGATCGGCGCCCGCCGACGCCACGATCTCGCCCAGCGGCGAGGCCACCAGGCTGCCGCCCACCCCGGTCGGGGCCTTGGAGGCGTTGGCCAGCGCGTCGCCGGGATAGGCCTGCCCGGCCGCGGCGATGAAGCAGGTGGAGTCCAGCGCCCGGGCGCGGGCCAGCAGGGTCCACTGCTCGAGCTTGCCGGGGCCCGCGCCCCACGAGGCGCTGACGGTGATCAGCTGCGCGCCGCGATCGGCCAACTCGGTGTACAGATTCGGGAAGCGGATGTCGTAGCACAGCGTCAGCCCGACCCCGACGCCGTCGACGGTGATCACCACCGGCTGCCGGCCCGCGGCGACGTTGTCGGACTCGGTGAAGCCGAATGCGTCGTAGAGGTGGATCTTGTCGTAGTGGGTGTCCACGCCGGACCCCACCGCGAGCAGCGTGTTGGTGACGCGGCCGTCGGGAGCCGGGGTGAACATCCCGGCCAGCACGGTGACCCCGGTGTCGGCCGCGATCCGGCGCACCCCGTCGGCCCACGGGCCGTCGAGGGGTTCGGCGACCGGCGCCAGCGGCACCCCGAAGCGGGACATGGTGCCCTCGGGGAACACCACCAGCGTCGCCCCGGCGTCGGCGGCCCGTCGGGTGTAGTCCTCGACCAGCGCCAGATTGGCGGCCGGCTCGGTGCCCGCCAGGATCTGCGCCAACGCGATTCGCATGGGTTCCAGCCTAGAGGTCCGGGCGCGGCGCCACCGTGGCCCACGGCACCGTCAGCAACCCGTCGCGGATGCTGCGGCGTTGCGGCTGCACCGGCACCCCCGCGTCGGCCAGCGCGGTCAGCATCGCCCGCCACCGCGCCCGCGGGCCGAACACCGACTGCCCGGCCGCCGCGGCCCAGGCGTGGTCGGCGGCGGTCAGCAGCGCGTGCACCGGTTCACCCGAAACATTGTGGTGGATGAGGACTTTCGGCAACCGCTCGGCCAGGTCGGATGGCTTCTCGATGTGCCGGGGGTCGCAGGCCAGGGTCAGGCTCACCGGCCCGCCGGTATCCAGCAGCACCCAGCAGCTGCGCCTGCCGAGCTCGTCGCAGGTGCCGTCGACGATGAATCCGCCCGGCGCGAGCAGCGACTGCATCTGCCGCCAGGCCGCTGCCACGGCGTCCTCGGGGTATTGGCGCAAGACGTTGAAGGCCCGCACCAGCACCGGGTGCAGCCCGGCGAGTTCGAAGCCGCCGAGGAGGAACTCGACGGTGCCGCTTTTCGCCGTCTGCGCCGCGCTGACCCGATCCGGGTCGATCTCCAGCCCGACGACGCGAAGGTCGGGGCGCACCGGGCGCAGCCGCTGCGCCAGTTCCAGGGTCGTCACCGGCAGCCGGCCGTAGCCCAGGTCGACGACCACCGGTTCGGCGGCGCACTGCAGTGCGGACCGGATCGGCGCTGACTGCACCAGCCAGCGGTCGGCGCGGCGCAGCCGGTTGGCGCCGGTGGTTCCCCGGGTCGGGATGCCGACCGGGCGCCCGGCACCCGGGAAGCCGTCAGGAATGGGTGGCGACCCATTCGGCGGTGTGGTTGCCCTCGGTGGTGAACAGGTTCTTCACAGCGGTGGCCAGCAGCCCCTCGATCTTGCCGCCGATGAGCGGCACCTTGACCTTGCAGTTGCTGCTCAACTCCAACTGGCTGCCGGCGCCGTTGGCCGCCACGCCCAGCTGCCCGGTGATGTCGACCGGCGCGTGGGTGATCCGTGCGGTGTACCGGCCGCCGGCGCGCTGCTTGGCCGGGTCGAACGGGTCGAAGTGCTGTTCGCGCATCACGATGAACTGCCCGGGCACCACCGGACGGGCGATCGCTGGCAGATCCTGGGCGGTCATGATGTGGGCGAAATGGACCTCGGTGCCGCCGGCGTCGGTGGAGAGATGCTTGAGCTCGGAGTTGAGGTTGCACGACTTCCAGAAGCCGACGAGGTCCTCCCAGTACTCCTGGGAGGTCAGCAGCCGGTAGAGCACCTCGGCGGGCACGTCCGCGCTGACGGTGTGGTCCACTTTGCGGGTCATGGCAAAAGGGTACCTGTGCGGCTCAGGAGCGCTCGGCGATCCACTCCGTGGTGAACCGCTGCTCAGCGATCAACAGCTCTACCAGCTGGTTTCCGATGAAGTTCTCCACCTTGGCGCCGACCAGCGGGATCCGGACCTCGACCGTGGCACGCAGCGCCAGGCGGGCCTTGGCAAACGACGGGGCCAGTTCGGCGTCACCGCTGAGCGCGACCGGTGCGCCGGTGATGGCGCCGTTGACCGTGCCGTTGGCCTTGCCGTCGACCAGGGCGCTCCAGCTCTCTTCCCGATGTATCCGCAGGTCGCCCCGGTGGAACTGGGTGACCAGCGCGGGCAGCCGGTCGACCCGCAGGATCTGGGTGGTCACGACCTGGACACCGCCGTCGTCGCCGACCTGCATCGAGTCCAGGATCGCGTCGTCGGCGCCGGAGTCGGCCAGCCGGGCCAGCCAGTACCCCTCATCGCAAAACGCCTGGTGAACCTGTTCGACGCTGCCCTCGTACTCGGTGGCCATGTCGAATGAGCGGGGCATAGCTGGTGAGGCTACCGTTACCGGGCGTGGGATCCGCTGGTGATGACTTCGGTGGTGCGGCGGTGGCGTACGACGTGCCGCTGGCGCCGCTGACCACCCTGCGGGTCGGCCCGGTCGCCCGCCGCCTGATCACCTGCACCGCCACCGAGCAGATCGTGGCGACGCTGTCCGCGCTGGATCGGGCGGGTGACGGGCCGGTACTGGTGCTCGCCGGCGGCTCCAATGTGGTGATCGCCGACGACCTGCGCGATCTCACCGTGGTCCGGCTGGCGAATGACGCGGTGCACATCGACGGTCCGCTGCTGCGGGCGGAGGCCGGTGCCGGCTGGGACGACGTGGTGCGGGCCGCGGTGTCGGCCGGGCTGGGCGGGCTGGAATGCCTGTCCGGCATTCCGGGCTCGGCCGGGGCGACCCCGGTGCAGAACGTCGGGGCCTACGGCGTCGAGGTCGCCGACTACCTGACCCGGGTGCGGCTGCTGGACCGGCGCAGCTCCGAGGTGCGCTGGGTGGCCGCCGCCGATTTGGGCTTCGGCTACCGGGACAGCGTGCTGAAGAACTCCACTGCCGCGGTGGTCCTCGAGGTGGAGTTCGCCCTCGATGACGCCGGCCGCTCGGCCCCGCTGCGGTATGGCGAGCTGGCCGCCGCGCTCGGCGTCCCGGTCGGCGACCGGGCCGACCCGGCGCAGGTGCGCGCCACCGTGCTGGCGCTGCGCGCCGGCAAGGGCATGGTGCTCGACGACGCCGACCACGACACCTGGAGCGTCGGGTCCTTCTTCACCAACCCGGTAGTGCCGGTCGAGCAGTTCGACCGGCTGCAGGCCGGGCGGGAAATCCCGGTGCCGCACTACCCGGCCCCCGACGGGGTGAAGCTGGCCGCCGGCTGGCTGGTGGAGCAGGCCGGCTTCGGCAGGGGCTATCCGGGTGCCGACGGAGCGGCCTGCCGGTTGTCCACCAAGCACGCGCTGGCGCTGACGAACCGGGGCGCGGCCACCACGGCGGACGTGCTGACGCTGGCCCGGACGGTGCGCGACGGGGTCCGCGACGTGTTCGGCATCACCCTGGTGCCCGAACCCGTGCTGGTCGGCTGCGCGCTGTAGGCCCCGGTGGTGCAGCCGGGCTCGGCCGGGCCAGGTGGAGCGATGGTGTTTCCTCGGATTCCGGTGGCCCTCCCAGCGGTTTCGCGGCCGATAGCCCGTTTCGCCTATCTTTGATTGACGTGAGCCCCGCCAACGATCCGCCGTCGGTCAACCGGCGACGTGCGCTGGCCGCGCTCGGGCTGGGAGTGGTGGCCCCCGGCGCGCTCGCCGCCTGCTTCGGCGGGGCGGGTGAACAATCCCGGGCCAAGCAGGCCCCGCCCAAGCCGGCGCTGACCTTCGCGCCGGAAGACGCCGCCAAGGACGTGCTGCCGACCGTTCCGGTCAGCGTGACCGTCAAGGACGGGTGGTTTCAGCGGATCGCGCTGACCAACGCCGAAGGTACCGCCGTCGCGGGCATCCTGAATCGCGACCGCACCGCGTTCACCGCCACCGAACCGCTGGGCTACGGCGGCACCTACACGTGGACCGGGTCGGTGGTCGGCCGCGACGGCAAGGCCTCCGCGGTGACCGCCGGCTTCACCACCATCGCCCCGACCAAACAGGTCAACGGGCAGTTCCAGCTCTCCGACGGTCAGAACGTCGGGGTCGCGGCGCCGATCATCCTGCAGTTCGACGCCGCCATCGACGACGAGTACAAGCCCGCCGTCGAGAAGGCGGTGACGGTCACCACCAACCCGCCGACCGAGGGCAGCTGGGCGTGGCTGCCCGACGAGGCCCAGGGCTCCCGGCTGCACTGGCGCACCCGGGAGTACTACCAGCCGGGGACCACCGTGCACGTCGACGCGAAGCACTACGGCGTGCAGTTCGCCGAAGACGCTTACGGCGCAACGGATTCCACGCTGGACTTCAACATCGCGCGCCGTCAGGTGGTCAAGGCCGACGCCACCTCGCACCGCATCCAGGTCATCACCGACGCCGGGGTCATCATGGACTTCCCGTGCAGCTACGGCGAGGCCGACAAACCGCGCAACGTCACCCGCAGCGGCATCCACGTGGTCAGCGAGAAGTACGCCGACTTCTACATGACCAACCAGGCCGCCGGGTACAGCAACGTGCATGAGCGGTGGGCGGTGCGGATCTCCAACAACGGCGAGTTCATCCACGCCAACCCGGCCAGTTCCGGGGCGCAGGGCAACACCAATGTCACCAACGGCTGCATCAACCTGTCCACCGGGGACGCCGAGCAGTACTTCAACACCGCCGTCTACGGCGATCCGGTCGAGGTGACCGGGACGTCGATCCAACTGTCCTACGCCGACGGCGACATCTGGGACTGGGCGGTGGACTGGGACGAGTGGAAGTCCATGTCGGCGCTGTCCGGTGAAGAGTCGCCGTCGAACATCCCGAGCACCGCCCCCATCACCCCGACCGACGCCCCGACCTTGTCCGGCACCCCCACCACCACGACGACGACGAGCACGCCACCCACCACGAGCACGAACCCCGGCACGACGACGACCTCGACGACGACCTCGACGACGGCGTCGTCGGCCATCCCCGGCTAGGTCCGGCGGTTGTACCGGCTGGCGCTGGCCTGATCGCGCGGCCGGATGACGATCTGGTCGAGGTTGACGTGCGGCGGCCGCGAGGCGACGAACCCGACGACCTCGGCGACGTCGGTGGCCGTCAACGGCGTGATCCCGGCGTAGACGGCGTCCGCGCGCTGCTGGTCACCGCCGAAGCGAACCAGGGAGAACTCGGTTTCGACTGCGCCGGGCGCGATTTCGGTGAGCCGCACCGGCTGGCCCAGCAGTTCACCGCGCAGCGTGCGATGCAGCGCACCCTGCGCATGCTTGGCCGCGGTGTAGCCGCTGCCGCCGTCGTAGATCTCCATCGCCGCGATCGACGTCACGGTCACGATCAGGCCGTTGCCCGACTCGATGAGCTTGGGCAGCAGCGCGCGGGTGACCCGCAGCGTGCCGATGACGTTGGTCTCCCACATCCAGCGCCAGTTCTCCAAGTTCGCCTCGGCGACGGGCTCGAGCCCCCTGGCCCCGCCGGCGTTGTTGACCAGCACATCGACCCGACTCAGGCCGGCCGCCAGCGCCTCGACCGCGGCGCCGTCTGTGACGTCGGCCACAACAGCGGTGCCGCCGATTTCGTCGGCGAGCCGCTGAATGCGGTCGGCGCGACGCGCCACCGCGATCACGTGGAAGCCTTGGGCGGCAAGGGTTTTCGCCGTTGCCTCGCCGATGCCGGCGCTGGCTCCGGTGACCACCGCCACCCGGGAGTGGGCGTCAGGAGTTGTCATCACACCAACTGTAGGTAAGCGTGCTAAATTCTTCCCGTATTCCGGACCGCTCTGACCAGCACCCTGGTCGCGCAGCGCGCGTGTTGTTGTCACGCGTTCCGCTGCGCCTGACCCGATCCGGACCTTTCCTCCAGTCCCGCTCCCGTCGCCGGCGTGGCCCAGCCCCCGCCCCGACCCGAGAAGGACATCCCCAATGCGTACCACCGCACTCGCTTCACACAACCCGGCCCGCGCCGCACGCCCGCATCCGCTGCGGACCCGTCACCACATCGTCGCCCCGGCGCTGCAGATACCCGAGGCCGCGACGGCCGCGGTGTTCGCCGTGGTCCGCCAGCGCGGACCCATCGCCCGCGACGTGATCGCCCAGGTCACCAAGCTCTCCATCGCGACGGTCAACCGTCAGGTCACCACCCTGCTCGACGCCGGGCTGCTGCGGGAACGCGGCGACCTGGCGGTATCCGGCGCCATCGGCCGGCCCCGCGTGCCGGTCGAGGTCAACCACGAGCCGTACCTGACGCTGGGCATCCACCTGGGCGCGCGCACCACGAGCATCGTGGCCACCGACCTGTTCGGGCGCACCCTCGACGCGGTCGAGACGCCCACGCCGCGCGGGGGCCAGGCCGCCTCGCTGGCCTCGCTGGCCGGCAGCGCCCGTCGCTACCTGAGCCGGTGGCACCGGCGCCGCCCGCTGTGGGTCGGCGTGGCGATCGGCGGCGTGGTGGACGGCTCGGCCGGTGTGGTCGACCACGCCCGGCTGGGCTGGACGCAGGCCCCGGTCGGGCCGGTGCTGGCCGATCAGCTGGGGCTGCCGGTCTCGGTGGCCTCGCACGTGGACGCGATGGCCGGCGC
>JAGQTW010000135.1 GCA_020438785.1 Mycobacterium sp.
GCCTACCTCGACCGCTGCGGCTACGACTACGTCACCGGCTGCGTCTCGGTGCCGACCCACGGCGAACTGCCGCCGGGTAGCCAGATCCGCGGCGTGCGCGACTTCGTGCTGCGCCGCCACGCGGCCGCGCCGGTGTACACCGTGCGGCCCTATCGGCCGGTGGTCATCGACGGCCGCGGCCTCGACGAGATCGAGCCCCCGGCCCGGCCCGCCCTGCCGCCGCTGATGCGCGGCTATCTGCGCCTCGGCGCACGGGTGTGCGGCGAACCGGCGCACGACCCGGAGTTCGGCGTCGGCGACTTCCCGGCCCTGCTGGACAAGCGGGCCGCCGACGTCCGCTACCTCAAGCGGTTGCGGTCGGTGTCGGCGGCGGTCGACATGGCCGGCGGGATGCCGTCATGAACCGCGCCGAGCACGCCTGGCTGCCGCGGGCCTCCTGCGACGAGAGCTGCGTGCGGGCCGGCGGCGGACAGCCCGGCCGCCCGGCACTGGCCGCGCTGCGCGCCGCGGTGCGGATCGCGATGACGCTGCTGCTGTTGCCCGCGGTCGTCCTGCTGGCGGTCCCGCTGCCGGGACGGTCCCGTGCCCAGCGGGTGTACTGCCGGATGGTGCTGCGCTGCCTGGGCGTGCGGATCATCGTCTCCGGCGGCCCCATCCGCAACCTCAGCGGCGTGCTGGTGGTCAGCGGGCACGTGTCGTGGGTCGACATCTTCGCCATCGGTGCGGTGCTGCCCGGGTCGTTCGTCGCCCGCGCCGATCTGATCGAGTGGCCCGCCGTCGGCCACGCGGCCCGGATCATGAAGGTCATCCCCATTGAGCGGGCGAGCCTGCGCCGGCTGCCCGATGTGGTCGACACGGTGGCCGCGCGGTTGCGGGCCGGGCAGACGGTGGTGGCCTTCCCGGAGGGCACGACGTGGTGCGGGCTGGCCTACGGCGAGTTCCGCCCGGCCATGTTCCAGGCCGCCGTCGATGCCGGTCGCCCGGTGCAGCCGCTGCGGCTGACCTACCACCATCGCGACGGCGCGCCGTCGACGGTGGCCGCGTTCGTCGGCGACGACACCCTGTGGCAGTCGGTGCGCCGCATCGTGCGGGCGCGGCTGACCGTCGTGCACGTCGAGGTGGCCTCGCTTGAGTTGCCCGGCAACGACCGGCGGGACCTGGCCGCCCGCTGCGCGCAGGCGGTGCGCCCGGATCACCACACCCCTGTGTTCCCGCACATCGCACCGCTGCCGTTAGGGCGTGCCAGCGCCTGACGGCGTGCTGAAATGGTGCGTGGCCAACCGAATTCAGACCCTGCTGGGCGTCACCTATCCCGTCGTCCAGGCGCCGATGACCTACATCGCCAGGGCGGAGTTGGCCGCAGCGGTGTCCGAGGCCGGCGGCCTGGGCATCATCGAGACCCTCACCGAGGAGGGCCGCGCCGATCTACGCCGGGTTCGTGAACTGACCGACCGCCCGGTGGGTGCCAACCTGATGATCCAGGGCTGGAAGCGCGACCCGTCAATCGTCGACGTGCTCGCCGAGGCCGGCGTGCGGCATGTGTTCACCTCCGCGGGTGACCCGGCGTTGTTCACCGCGCGACTGCACGACGCCGCCATGACGGTGGTCCACGTCGTGGGGTCGCTGAAGGGTGCCCGCAAGGCGCTCGACGCGGGGGTGGACGCGCTGGTGGTGGAGGGTGTCGAGGGCGGCGGCTTCAAGTCGCTGCTGTCCGCCTCCACGATGGTGCTGCTTCCGTTGGTGGCCGAGCACGTCGACCTGCCGATCATCGCGGCCGGCGGCATCTGCGACGCGCGTTCGGCCGCGGCGGCGGTGGTGTTGGGCGCCGAGGGCGTGCAGATGGGTACCCGGATGCTCGCCAGCCGCGAGGCGGGGGTGCATGCGAACTTCAAGGAGGCGATCGTGGCGGCCGACGACTCGGGCACCGTGCTACTCGACATTCCCGGCAACCCCACCATGCGGGTGCTGCGCACCGGCCTGGCCAGCCGGGTCGCCGCGGACCAGACCGCCAGCCCGCTGCTCGGCGGGGTCACCACGCTCTATTTCGACGGCGACATGGAGGCCAGTGTGGCCAACACCGGTCAGGTGTCCTCCCGCATCGTCGACATCCTGCCGGTCGCCGAGGTCATCCGCGGCACCTGGGAGGGCGCCCGGGAAGCCCTGCACGCGGCCGCGGTCCGGCTCGGTGAACCGTGACCGGCAAGGCGGCGTACGCCAAGCGGTCGGTGCGGTCACGGGACGGCACGACGATCGGCTTCCGCCAGCTCGGTGCCGGGCCGGCCCTCGTGCTCCTGCACGGCGGCGCGCTGGCTTCGCAGCACTACATGAAGCTCGGCAGCGCCTTGGCCGACGCGTTCACGGTGTGCATTCCGGACCGGCGCGGTCGCGGGATGAGCGGACCGTACGGCCCGGGCTACAGCATCGAACGCGAGGACGAGGACCTCGCGGCGGTGGTCGCCGAAACCGGCGCGCAGTGCGTCTTCGGCACCGCGGACGGCGGGCTGTTCGCGCTGCACGGCTCGGTGGCGGTACCCCAGATCCGCAAGGTCGCGGTGTTCGAGCCGGTGATCTTCGCCGGCCAGCCGGGCCTGGCCGAGTTCACGGAGACGATCGCACGCGGCGAGGCGCTGGTGGGCAGGGGCGATATCGCCGGCGCCATGTCCAGCCTGGCCGCCGACGCCGGCAACGACCCACGGACACAGTCGGTCTCGCCGCCCTACCGGCTGCTGGGCCGGGTGTTCGCATCCCCGATCGTGTGCCGCGCCGTGCTGGCGCTCGACGCGCTGGCGGCCCGCGGTGACACCGTGGCGCTGCGTGACCTGGTGCCCGCGCTCATCCCGGAACTGCGTCAGGTCAGGGCGACCGAGGGCACCATCGACTACTACCGGAACGTGACCGCCGAATGCCTGCTGATGTGCGGCGCCGGCGCGCCGCCGCTGTTCGCCGGTACCCAGGACGCCCTGCTGCAGGTGTTGCCGCATGCCACCCGGGTGGTGCTGCCCGGACTCAACCACGGTGCCGCGCAGGACCAGGGCGGTGACCCGAGCGCGATCGCCGATCAACTCAGGCGGTTCTTCTCCTGATCAGCGTCGGCCGTTGACCCGGGCGGAAAGGGCCTCCGCGCCGGGAGCCGACCCGGCGCCGTTCCAGCTGGCCAGGACCCGCAGCCCGGACCACGGAATCTTCTTCATGTCGTAGTAGTCCCACTCAAGCCCGGCGCCCGACCACACCGCCCCGGGATGGTCATCCGACGTCGCGTCCGGGACGAACTCGAAGCTGAACGCCATCCGCGCGCCGCCCTGGTCGCCGACGTAGGCGCCGTAGGTCTGCAGTGTCTTGGCGATCACCTTCTCGGCCGGGGTGATACCGGGGATGGCGTCGATGTCGATCGCCGGGTCCAGTTGGATGCGCATGCCCTCGGGGATGGACTCGGCGACGTGGGCGTGATTCACACCGTCCGACTTGGTGGCGGGCGGGACGAACCTGCCGCCGGCGATGTCACTGGAGACGAACAGG
Source organism: Mycobacterium sp. (assembly GCA_020438785.1). Lineage (GTDB taxonomy): Bacteria > Actinomycetota > Actinomycetes > Mycobacteriales > Mycobacteriaceae > Mycobacterium. The sequence continues at coordinate 3,517 of JAGQTW010000135.1, forward strand.
GCGTGGTTCAGGCCGCTGTTGGCGGCGATCGCGCGGCGGAATTCGGCCGCGGTGACGGTGCCGGCGTACCTGGAGATGTTGCTCCCGGTGGAGGAGCCGGACTGGTCGACCGCACTGCCGTTCAGGTCGGTCATGCCACCCCACGACGCCGACCAGGTGTCGTCGGCGCTGTTGTGTTTGGCCTGCCAGAGCCCGTAGGCCTTACCGCTGGCGGGATCAAGGATGGCGATCGCGCCGTCGGATCCCGGCGGTATCCGGGTGCCCGCCGGGATGGGAATGGAGTTGGCTTCGAAGGGGTCGGGTCCCCAGTCCTTGCTGAAGGACAGGTCGTAGCGGGGGGTGTGGCTGCTGATCGCCGACGCCGGGATCAGCGTCACTCCGTAGTTGTAGAGGTTCGCAACCCGCTGTGCCTTCGGGTCGGACAGGTAGTTGGCCCACGTCGAACTACTCGGGGCCAGTGCCGGGTTGGCGGGAATCGGCGTGGTCAACCAGTCGGCGCTGTCAGCATTGGCGATCGCCGCCACTCCCACCGCGGATCCGACGGCCAGGACGATGGCCAGGGCGGCAACGCGGCGGGCCCTGCCCGCTGCGCGTCGTGCTGCCGACATCTCTGGCCCCCGCCGATCGACGATTCTGCGTAATTTTCTCGGCAGAAAACTACCAAATAGCGGGACGCCTTTTCGGTGTTTGCGATAAAGAGAACTTGCGAAGAAAAAGATACATTTAGTATGTTTTGCAGTGGGGTTTCCGGCAACTTTTCAACGGATTTAATATCCCGATGCTTCAGTGGTAAAATGCTAGCTCAGAACCGTTATCAAAGCTAAAAATGCGCGAGCTCCGCCCATTAGTGGCAAACTATTCGCAATGTGCCATTCCTGTATCGTTCGGGATGCTGGGATTGCGACTACGGTTCACTGATCCACGGCGTACTCGACGGGGTGGTCCCCGATCCCGGCCGCGTCTGGCATCTTGATCACCGTGAGCTCAGCACAACTGCGCGGCAAGGGCATTCTCGTCACCGGCGCGGCCTCCGGGATCGGCAGGGCGGCCGTCGAGCGGCTGGTAGCCGAGGGCGCGATCGTCGTGGGCATCGATCTGGCTCCCGAATCGCCGATCAGCGCCGAGTCGTTCGTCTACATCCGGGCCGATGTGCTGGACGGTGACGCCGTGACCGCCGCGGTCGCTGCCGTGGTCGCCAAGGCCGGGCGGCTCGACGGCGTGTTGCACTCGGCCGGTGTGGCCGGCGGGGGACCGGTGCACCTGGTGCCCGACGAGGAGTGGGACCGGGTGCTCGGCATCAACCTCAAGGGCACCTTCGTCGTCAACCGTGCGGCGCTGCTCCAGATGACGCAGCAGGACCGGGTGGCGGGTGAGCGCGGCGCCATCGTCAACCTCGCCAGCATCGAAGGCCTTGAGGGCACCGCGGGCGGCAGCTCCTACAACGCCGCGAAGGGCGGCGTCGTGCTGCTGACCAAGAACATCGCCATCGACTACGGGCCGAGCGGCATCCGGGCGAACGCCATCTGCCCCGGTTTCATCCAGACCCCGATGTTCGACTCGGTCGTCGGCCTGCAGGGCATGGAGGCCGCCCGCGAGGGCCTACGCCACGAGCACAAGCTGCGGCGATTCGGTCGCGCCGAGGAGGTCGCGGCCGTCGCCGCCTTCCTGCTGTCCCCGGACGCCAGCTTCGTCAGCGGCCAGGCCATCGCCGTCGACGGTGGCTACACCGCCGGCCGCGACCATGGCGTCACCGACATGATGGGCCTCGGCGAGCAGTAGCCCCGTCCGCCGATCGGGGGACACCGGTTTCGTCCGTCGATCGGCCCGGTCGGTGGACGCGGCGAGGATGTGATGCGCGCCATAGTGGCGGGCGAGGCCGTACAGCAGCGAGCGGCCCACCCGAACGGAGGAACCGCGCACTATGTCCACCTCAACGCCGACTGCCACTGTCCATGCACTCAAGCCGAACACCGCCGCCTACTTCGTGGCCGAGGCCGGCGAGGCCGGAGACACGTTCCGGCCCACCCAGGCCGCCGCGGGCTACTGGGGCGACGGCGTGCTCAGCGGCCCGGCCGTGGCCGGCCTGGCCGCCTGGGCGATGGAGCGGGACCATGGCGCCCCGGAGTTCATGCCGTCGCGATTCACCATCGAACTGCTCAAGCCGGCGGGCACCCGCCCGACCCGCATCGAGACCCGGCTGATCCGCGACGGCCGCCGGATGCGAAACGTCGAATGCGACGTCATCCAGGGTGAGTCGATGGTGGCGCGGGCGACGATGATGGCCTATCTGCGATCGGAGGCGCCGGGCGGACGGCTGTGGACCACCGATGCCACCTTCTCCCCGCCCGTCGACGCCCACGGTGACGACGTGTACGTCGGCAGTGACGGCGTCGGCTGGAGCCCGATGGGTGAGCACCACCAGCACACCGGACGCAAGCGCGCCTACTACCGCGGGATGGATCCGGTCGCCGGTCAACCCGCCAGCCCGTTCGTCCGGGCCGTGATCGTCGCCGAAGCCGCCACCAATTTGGTGACCAACCTCGGCACCGAGGGGATCGGCTACATCAACGGCGACCTCACGGTGGCCCTGTCCCGGCTTCCCCGCAGCGAACACGTTGGGGTGCAAGCGGATTCGCATTGGTCCGCCGACGGCATCTCGGTGGGCAACGCCACCCTGTTCGACGAGCACGGGCCGATCGGCACCGGGCTGGTCACCGCGATCGCCAACCCGGCCGCCCGCATCGACTTCGGTGCCGCCGCACCGGTGTCCGCCCCGGGATCCGAACTGTTCACCAGGCGGAGCGCGTGAGGCGATGACGGTCTGGTTCATCACCGGTACCTCGCGGGGTCTGGGCCGGGAGTTCGCGATCACCGCACTGGAGCGCGGCGACCTGGTGGCGGCCACCGCCCGAAACCTCGGGGATCTCGACGATCTCGCCGAGAAGTTCGGCCCCGCGGTGCTGCCGCTGCGGCTCGACGTCACCGACCGCGCGGCCGCGTTCGCCGCCGTCGAGCACGCCCACGACCACTTCGGCCGGCTGGACGTGGTGGTGAACAACGCCGGCTGCGGCCAGTACGGGTTCGTCGAGGAACTCAGCGAGACCGAACTGCGCGCCCAGATGGACATCAACTTCTTCGGCGCCGTCTGGATCACCCAGGCGGCCCTGCCGTACCTGCGCGCCCAGCGCGGCGGTCACCTCATCCAGGTGTCCTCGATCGGCGGGGTGACCGCGTTTCCCAACCTGGCCGGCTACCACGCGTCGAAGTGGGCGCTCGAGGGCTTCTCGCAGTCGCTGGCGCAGGAGGTCGCGCCGTTCGGCATCAAAGTCACGATCGTCGAACCCGGCGGCTTCAGCACCGACTGGGTCGGCTCCGCGCAGCAGGCGGACCGGATGCCGGCCTACGCCGCGGAGCACGCGAAGTTCGAGCGCGCCCGCACCCGGCGGATGACGCGGATGGGCCTGCCCGAGGCCGCCGGATCGGCGCTGCTGCGGGTGGTCGACAGCGCCGAGCCGCCGCTGCGGGTGTTCTTCGGGGAGGCGCCACTGGGGGTGGCCACGGCCGAGTACCGCGGCCGCCTGGCGCTGTGGGAGCAGTGGCAGCCGGTTGCGGTCGCCGCCCAGGGCTGAGCGGACAACGGCGCCGACCAGGCCGGCGCTGGCCTGCCGGTATTCTGGACTGGCCATGAGCCACGTCCCGCCGGTGTACCTCGATCACGCAGCGACCACACCGATGCATCCCGCCGCCATCGAAGCGATGACGGCGGCGTTGGCCACCGTCGGGAACGCCTCCTCGCTGCACACCGCGGGCCGGGCGGCCCGGCGCCGGATGGAGGAGTCGCGGGAGAGCATCGCCGCCCGGCTGGGGGCCCGGCCTTCCGAGGTCGTGTTCACCGCCGGCGGCACCGAGAGCGACAACCTGGCCGTCAAGGGCATCTACTGGGCGCGCCGCGACGCCGACGAGAACCGGCGGCGCATCATCACCACCGCCGTCGAACACCACGCCGTGCTCGACGCCGTCGGCTGGCTGGTCGACCATGAGCAAGCCGAGGTGACCGTGCTGCCCACCGGGCCGGACGGTTCGGTGACGCCCGCCGCGCTGCGGGCGGCGCTGGAGGACCACGGCCCGGACGTGGCCCTGGTATCGGTCATGTGGGCCAACAACGAGGTCGGCACCATCATGCCGATCGCCGAACTGGCCGCGATCGCGGCCGAATTCGACGTCCCGATGCACAGCGACGCCGTCCAGACCGTCGGCCAGGTCCCGGTCGGCTTCGCCGCGTCGGGGCTGTCGGCGATGAGCGTGACCGCGCACAAGTTCGGCGGTCCCGCCGGGGTGGGGGCGTTGCTCCTGCGCCGCGACACCGCCTGCGTGCCGCTGCTGCACGGCGGCGGGCAGGAGCGCGACGTCCGTTCCGGCACACCGGATGTCGCCGGTGTGGTCGGGATGGCCGCGGCGGCCGATATCGCGGTCGAGACCCTGGAGGTCACCGCCGCGCGGCTGCACGCCCTGCGGGAGCGACTGATCGACGGTGTGCTGGGCTCGGTCGACGACACGCACCTCAACGGCGCCCGCGGCGAGCACCGGTTGCCCGGCAACGCCCACTTCACCTTCCGCGGCTGTGAAGGCGACTCGCTGCTGATGTTGTTGGACGCCAACGGAATCGAGTGTTCCACCGGTTCGGCATGCACGGCCGGGGTGGCGCAGCCTTCGCACGTGCTGCTGGCGATGGGGGCCGACGCCGCCACCGCGCGCGGCTCGTTGCGGCTGTCTTTGGGGCACACCAGCACCGAGGCCGACGTCGACGCCGCGCTGCGGGTGCTGCCCGCGGCGGTGGAGCGGGCGCGCCAGGCCGCGCTGGCCAGCGCGTCGGCCGGCGGACTGCGATGAGGGTGCTCGCCGCGATGAGCGGCGGCGTCGATTCGTCGGTGGCCGCCGCCCGTATGGTCGACGCCGGTCACGAGGTGGTGGGCGTGCACCTGGCCCTGTCCAGTGCTCCCGGCACCCTGCGCAGCGGTTCGCGGGGCTGCTGCTCGAAGGAGGATGCCGGCGACGCGCGCCGGGTCGCCGACGTGCTCGGAATCCCCTTCTACGTCTGGGATTTCGCCGACAAGTTCGCCGAGGACGTGATCGACGACTTCGTCGAGTCCTACGCGCGTGGCGAGACCCCCAACCCGTGCGTGCGCTGCAACGAGAAGATCAAGTTC
>JAGQTW010000136.1 GCA_020438785.1 Mycobacterium sp.
CCTGCCCAAGGACATCCGCGCCTTCATGGCCCGCGCCGGTGAACTCGGCGCCAATCAGGCGCTGACATTCCTGCGTGAGGTGGACAGCATCAACATGCGACGCCGCACCCGGATGGTGGAGCTGGCGACGGCCGCCTGCGGCGGTTCGCTGCTCGGCGCCAACATCGCCGTGCTCGGTGCGGCGTTCAAGCCCGAGTCCGACGACGTGCGCGACTCCCCGGCACTCAACGTCGCCGGCCTGCTTCAACTCAACGGGGCGACGGTCAACGTCTACGACCCCAAGGCGATGGAGAATTCGCAGCGGCTGTTCCCCACGCTGAACTACTCGACCTCGGTGCCGGAGGCCTGCGATCGGGCGGACGCGGTGCTGGTCCTCACCGAGTGGCGGGAGTTCCTGGACCTCGATCCGGCAGCACTGGCCGAAACCGTACGCGCCAGGGTCGTCGTGGACGGGCGCAACTGCCTGGACTTCGCCCGCTGGAGTGCTGCCGGTTGGCAGGTCTACGCGCTGGGCCGGGCAGCGCAGCAGGTTCGGGCCACCTGACTCCGGCGGTATACCGGGTCCCGTAGGCTTACCAGGCCGTCAGTTCATGTTCGGGCGTCGGACGCGACTGACGGAACCCGCGCGGAGGTGGTGGACCTGCTCAAGACCTCGCATGTTGCGGCAGCCGCCGCTGTGGTGTTCGCCGCCTTCGCCACCTGGATCGTCGGCGGGTTCTCCCATGGGACGGCGCTGAAAGCCATCGACGACATCGTGTCGGTGTTGCTGTCGGTTCCGGCGGTGTTTCTCGCGGCGATGGCCGCCCGGTCCTCCGCCGGTCGGCTGCGCGCCGCCTGGACGGCGATGGCGGTCGGCCTGCTCGGTTGGGCCATCGGGGACATGCTGTGGGCCTACTACGAACTCGCCCTCGACGAGGTCCCGTTCCCATCCCTCGCCGACGCGGCATACCTGGTCATGCCCGTCGCGTTCTGTGTGGCCCTGTTGTTGTTCCCGGTGGGCAACAGCGCCCAGTCCCGCGGCCGGATGCTTCTCGACGGCCTGATCGTGGCGGGCTCGCTCTTCCTGGCCAGCTGGGTGATGATTCTGAACCCGATGTACCAAGCCGGCGCGGACAGCCTGCAGGCCCTGATCATCTCGCTGGCCTACCCCGTCTCCGATGTGGTGATCCTGACCATCGCCGCCATCGCTCTGGTGCGAGTAACCCAGGATCAGCGCCTGGTTCTGAGCCTCCTGACGGTCGGGATCGCCTGTATCGCGCTGTCGGACAGTGCATTCGCCTACTTGTCCCTCGACAACGAATACAGCAGCGGCAACCTGATCGACATCGGTTATGTCGCCGGGCTGCTGATGATCATGGTGGCGGCGGCGGCAGGTCGCGAGGGCGCCCACCGCCCGCAAGCGCCCGTCGAGTTACCGGGATGGGCCTCGATCTGGTTCCCGTACGCGCCCCTGTTGCTCGTGGGCATCGTCGCGGCCGCCGAACCACCGGCAACCTTCCAGGCCCCCCTGGTGCAGATCGTCGGCGCCATCCTGATCGTGACCGTCCTGGCGCGCCAGTTCCTCTCTGTCAGCGAGAACCGCCGCCTGCTCGAGGTCGTCGCCGAGCAGGCCCGGCGTGACCCGCTGACCGGCTTGGCCAACCGCGCCATGTTCTCCGAGCGGCTCAACCAGGCAATGCTGCAGCGGCAGCACGATGGCACCCCGGTCAGCCTGATTGCGCTGGACCTCAACGATTTCAAGCTCGTCAACGACACACTCGGCCACCCCGCGGGCGATGAGTTGCTCAGCCGGGTCGGTGAGCGGATCCTCGGCTGCGTTCGCGACGGTGACACGGTCGCGCGACTCGGCGGTGACGAGTTCGTGGTTCTGACCGACGGCGATACCGAGGCCTCGCAGCTGATCGCGCGGCGGGTGGCGGAATCCTTCGACAAGCCGTTCGTCATCGAGACCCGTGATCTCTACATCCGCCCGAGCATCGGGCTCGCCGTCGCGGGCGTCGCCGAACCCGCGCTCACGGCGGAGGATCTGCTGAAGCGGGCCGACGTGGCGATGTATTCGGCGAAGAAGGCGCGCAGCGTCGAGGTGAACACGTTCTCGCCCGACTTGGCCCACACCGACCCGCAGGACTACGAGATGCTCAGCCGGCTCGGTGCGGTGACCGCGGCGTCCGAGTCGCGGACGGCGCCGGTGCTGGCCGAACTGCGCAAGGCCATCGACCAGTTCGAGCTCATGCTGCTCTACCAGCCGAAAGTCGACCTCCAGACGTCGAGGATCGTGGGAATCGAGGCGCTGGTGCGCTGGCCGCATCCCGAGCGCGGGCTGTTGGACCCCGACGAGTTCCTGCCGATGGTCCGCCGCAGCGGACTGATGGGATCGCTCACCGATGCGGTGGTCAACATGGCACTCGACGATGCGCTGACGTTCAAGCAGGCCTCCTTCGAGGTGCCGATCGCGGTCAATGTCTCGGCTCCGTTGTTCGCCGATGCCCGTCTCCCCGCCCGCATCGCGCGCGCACTGGCCGACCGTGGGCTCACCGGCACCGCACTGTCCCTCGAGATCACCGAGGACCTGCTGTTCGGCAACATGGAGAGGTCCCGAGACGTCTTGGACCAGTTGCGCCGCAACGGTATTCGCATCGCGATCGACGACTTCGGCAGCGGCTATTCGACGTTGTCCTACCTGTGTGAGTTGCACGTCGACGAAGTGAAGCTCGATCGCCTGCTCGTCGCACCCGTGCTCGACGACGCCAGGGTGGCGACGGTGGTGCGCACCATCATCGGCCTGGCCCGGGAACTGGGACTGACCACCGTCGCCGAGGGCATCGAGAACGCCGAAGTCGCCCGTCGGCTCGCCGATTTCGGGTGCGACGTGGGGCAGGGTTTCTTCTTCAGTGCGCCGGTGCCGGCGGACGAGGCGTTGCGCCTGCTGCACGACACCCGGCGGATCCCGGACCACTCCGCAGGTGTGTGACGTAGGTTCGACGACGTGGATATCGCGCAGGCGCTGATCGCCGAGAACGCCGCCTTCGCCGAGCTGTTCCGCGACGCCGACCTGTCGACGCCGGTGCCCACCTGCCCGGAGTGGAACCTCGGTCAGCTGATGCGCCATGTCGGGCGCGGGGACCGGTGGTGCGCCCAGATCGTGTCCGAGCAGTCGATGGAGGCCATCGACCCGCGCACGGTGGCCGGCGGCAAGCCGCCCGAAGGGCGGGACAACGAACTCGGCTGGTTACACGACGGTCCGCAACAGCTACTCGACGCCGTCGCCCGAACCGGCGCCGATACCCCGGTGTGGACGTTCCTCGGGCCGCGCCCGGCCAAGTGGTGGGTGCGCAGACGCCTGCATGAGACCGCGGTGCACCGCGCCGATGCCGCACTGGCCGTCGGCGCCGGGTTCTACCTCGACCCGGCCGTCGCGGCCGACGCCATCACCGAGTACCTCGAGCGGGTGTTCGTCCGCGCCGACGCCGAGGGCCCGGCGGCCGGGGACCGGCCGCTGGGCGACGGGCAGTCGCTGCACCTGCACGCCACCGATCCCGGCCTGGGCGAAGCCGGGGAGTGGACCATCCTCGGCCGGCCCGACGGCATCGCCGTCGACCACGAACACGGCAAGGCCACCACCGCGCTGCGTGGCCCCGCCCGCGACCTGCTGCTGGCCGTCGTCAGGCGAGGCGCGGTGGCCGACCTGGGCCTGGAGATCTTCGGTGATCCGGCGATCTGGGACACCTGGTTGGCCCGCACACCGTTCTAGGCCGGTAACTTGACTGACCATGAGCACTTCGGAGATCGCCACCGTTCTCGCCTGGCACGACGCGCTGAACACCGCGGACCTCGACACCCTGGTCGCGCTGTCCAGCGACGACATCGAGATCGGTGACGCCGACGGCGCCGCCCAGGGCCACGCCGCGCTGCGGGACTGGGCGCAGCGCTCCACCGCCACCATCGAGGTCGGCCAGATCTACTACCACGACGGCGTCGTCGTCGTCGAGGAGCGGTTGACCCCGAAGACCGAGCCGGGTCCGGTCAGCGCTGCGGCGTCGGCGTTCCGGGTGGTCCGCGACCACGTCACCTCGGTGTTCCGCCACGACGACCTGGCCGCCGCCCTGGCCGCCACCGAACTGACCGACGAAGACCTGCAGGTGTGACTCCGATGAAGGGAATCATCCTGGCCGGGGGCTCCGGCACCCGGCTGTACCCGATCACCCAGGGCGTCAGCAAGCAACTGCTGCCGGTCTACGACAAGCCGATGATCTACTACCCGCTGTCCACGCTGATCATGGCCGGGATCCGCGACGTGCTGGTGATCTCCACGGCCTGGGACGCGCCGGCCTTCGAGCGGCTGCTCGGCGACGGATCGGCGTTCGGCATCAGCATCACCTACGCGATCCAGGACCGGCCCGACGGCCTCGCGCAGGCCTTCGTCATCGGCGCCAACCACATCGGCAACGGTCCGGTGGCATTGGTGTTGGGCGACAACATCTTCTACGGCCCGGGTGTCGGCACCAGTCTCGGCCGGTTCGCCGACATCCAAGGCGGCGCGATCTTCGCCTACTGGGTGGCCAACCCGTCGGCCTACGGCGTGGTGGATTTCTCCGAGGACGGACGGGCGCTGTCGCTGGAGGAGAAGCCGGCCACCCCGAAGTCGAACTACGCGGTGCCGGGCCTGTACTTCTACGACAACGACGTCGTCGAGATCGCCCGCAACCTCAAGCCGTCGGCCCGCGGCGAGCTGGAGATCACCGACGTCAACCAGATCTACCTCAACGAGGACCGGCTGACGGTCGAGGTGCTGCCGCGCGGCACCGCCTGGCTGGACACCGGGACGTTCGACTCGCTGCTGGACGCGGCCGATTTCGTGCGCACCATCGAGGCCCGCCAGGGACTGAAGGTGTCCTGCCCCGAGGAGGTGGCGTGGCGCAGGGGCTTCATCGATGACGAGCAGCTCGCCGCCCGGGCGCACACGCTGCTCAAGTCAGGCTATGGCGGTTACCTGCTGCATCTGCTGGAGCGGCCGCGTTAGGCGTGGCCAGAATCGCGGCGATCCCGGTTGTCAGCGGCACCGACAGGGCCAGTGCGATCCCCCCGACCGCCGAGCGGGCGATCTCGATGGCCACGCTCTCACTGGTCAACACGTCGCCCAGTGATCGGTTGGCCACGCTGAACAGCAGCAGCAGCGACAGGGAGCTGCCGGCGTAGGCCAGCACCAGCGTGTAGACGGTGCTGGCGATGTGATCGCTGCCGATGCGCATGGCGCGCAGGAAGATCTGCCTGCGCGACCCGTGACCCAGGTGCGCCAGTTCGAACACGGCCGACGCCTGGGTGATGGTCACGTCGTTGAGCACACCCAGCGAGCCGATGATGAAGCCCGCCAGCAGCAGGCCCTGGATCGACACGTGGCTCATCGACGCGGCCACGACGTTGTTCTGATCCTGTGACAGGCCGGTCAGGTGGGCGAGCTCGATTGCGCCCCATGACAACCCGGCGGACAGCAACATCGCCGTCAGGGTGCCGAGCAGCGCGGCGCTGGTCCGCAGGCTGACCCCGTGGGCCAGGTAGAGCACGGCGAAGAGTATTGCCGCCGAGGCGACGAGTGTCACCGGCAGTGCGGGGGCGCCGTCGCGAAGGGCCGGCAGCAGGAACATCACCAGCACGACGAACGCGACGACGATGCCGATCAGTGCCCGCAGGCCACGCCAGCGCGCCACCGCCACGATGACGACCGCGAACGCGGCGGCCAGCAGGATCAGCGGCCAGGTGCGCTCGTAGTCGTAGAACCCGTAGCTGGTGGCGCCCTGCTGGTCGACCTGACGGAAGATGCGAATGTTCTCGCCGGCCAACAGGTTCGGCTGCCCGGGGCCGGGGGAGAACTCGAGCAGGGTGTTGGCGCCCTTGTTGGGTCCGCTGTCGATGCCGATGAGCGCCTGGATGCAGCTGCCGTTGCCGGGTATGCCGGGCGCGGGTGCGGCGGTGAGCACCTGCCCGGCGGACCGGCTGCCGCAGTCGGCCATGCTGGCCGACAACACGTGACCGGCCTCGGTGGTGACCGCACCGCCCTCGCTGCTCTGGAAGGGCAGCGGGATGTCGACCTTGCGGTTGCTCGGCCACAGCAGCACCGCCCCGATGATCACCGCCAGCCCGATCACCGACAGCGCGGTGACGACGATCCGGGCGGCCAATTGGCTCAGCGGCGCGGGCAGGTGGTGGGAGTGCAGGTGCGTGTGTGCCACCCCGGAATGCTACTGGCGGTAGCTGACCAGGAAGTTGCCGAGCCGTTCGATGGCCCGGGCCAGGTCCCGGGCCCACGGCAGCGTCACGATCCGTAAATGGTCCGGGGTCGGCCAGTTGAACCCGGTGCCCTGGGTGACCAGAATCTTCTCCTGCAGCAGCAGGTCGAGCACCAACTTCTCGTCGTCGACGACGTCGTAGACCTCGGGATCCAGCCGCGGGAACACGTACAGCGCCCCCTCCGGCTTGACGCAGGACACCCCGGGGATGGCGTTGAGGGTCGACCACGCCACATCCCGCTGCTCGAGCAGCCGCCCGCCGGGCAGCACCAGGTCCTCGATGCTCTGATGTCCGCCGAGCGCCACCTGGATGGCGTGCTGCGCGGGCACGTTGGGGCACAGCCGCATGTTGGCCAGCAGGCTGATGCCCTCGATGAAGCTGGTCGCGTGGTCGGTGGGGCCGGTGATCACCAGCCAGCCCGACCGGTAGCCAGCCACCCGGTAGGCCTTGGACAGCCCGTTGAAAGTCAAACACAGCAGGTCAGGTGCCACGCTCGCCATGCTGATGTGCTTGGCGTCGTCGTAAAGGATCTTGTCGTAGATCTCGTCGGCCAGCAGCAGAAGCTGGTGCCTGCGGGCCAGATCGGCCATCTGCTGCAGCACCTCGCGGCTGTAGACCGCCCCGGTCGGGTTGTTGGGGTTGATCACCACGAGCGCCTTGGTGCGTGCGGTGATCTTGGATTCCAGATCGGCGATGTCGGGCTGCCAGCCGTTCGTCTCGTCGCACAGGTAGTGCACCGGGGTGCCGCCGGCCAGCGAGGTCGACGCCGTCCACAGCGGGTAGTCGGGGGCCGGGATCAGCACCTGGTCGCCGTTGTCCAGCAGCGCCTGCAGCGTCATCGTGATCAACTCGGAGACACCGTTGCCCAGGTAGACCGAGTCGACATCGAAGTGCGGGAAACCGTCGACCAACTCGTAGCGGGTGACCACCGCCCGCCGGGCGGACAGGATGCCCTTGGAGTCGGAGTAGCCCTGCGCGGTCGGCAGCGCCTGGATCATGTCCCGCATGATGACGTCCGGCGCCTCGAACCCGAAGGGGGCCGGGTTACCGATGTTCAGCTTGAGGATCCGGTGGCCCTCGGACTCCAACCGCGCCGCGTGGTCGTGCACCGGGCCGCGGATCTCGTAGAGGACGTCCTGCAGCTTGGTGGACTGCGCGAAGGTTCGCTGGCGGTGGTGCTGGGTGGCGGAGTGCCACGGCAGCTGCTGTGCAGTCACAGAAGAAATTGTCCCATCCCGGTGCAAACCGATTTCCGCCCGTCCCGCCGATGATTTTGCTGGCTCTACATAACCGTCAGCAATCGGTTGGGCGACATCGCGGACACGACCGGGGTTTGGGCTGCGCCTTCCGTAGTTCACTGCGAAAAGGCTGCTACTTTGCTGGATCGAAGCTTGGAGGCGCAGACATGAAACGAACGATCACAGCGGCACTGGCGGCGACGTTGGGCACGACGGCTGCGGTCGTCATCCCGATGGGTGCCAGCACCCCGGCGAACGCTGACCCGTCGCTGCTCAACGGCCGGTATGCGATCGTCGGCGGCGCCGACAACATCTCCGTGACCGCGACCTCCTCATGCGCCGCCCCCGTCGACGGGTGTACCGCGCGCCTCGACAGCACCCGCGGCTGGACCAGCACCGCCACCCTGACAGGCGGCCGCTGGAACTTCACCGTCACCAAGCCGGACGGCGTGGTTTGCGACGACGGCAGCTACGCGCCGGTCCGGATCGCCTACTCGGTCGATGCGGCAACGCTGTCGGGAACCATCACCGCCGACTCCAACGGTGACTGCCCGGGCGGGCAGGTCACCCAGGCCGCGTTCCAGCTGCAGAAGGTCGGCTAGCCGAAGAAGCTAGGCCTTCTTGCCCGGCGGGCGCGCCCCCTTGGCGATGCCGAGTCCCTTTACGGGCGGCACCTCGGCCTGACCATTGCCGGCGTCGGCGACCGGCTCGGGCCTGGGCTCGGGGGTGACTTCCGTGGACGCGGGGGTGGCCTCAGCGGCCGCCGCCGGTGCCGGAGCTGCCGGCGCCTTCTTGGCACCCGGCCGGCGGGCGCCCGCCGCAATACCCAGGCCCTTGACCGGCGGCGGCGCGGGCTCGACGGTCTCGGCCCGGTCGGGGTCGACGTTGGCCGGCTGGCTGACCGTCGCGGCCTCAGCCTTCGGTGTCTCGGCGGGTGCTGCCGGAGCCGCCGCGGCCTTCTTCGCACCCGGGCGCTTGGCGCCACTGGCGATGCCCAGGCCCTTCACCGGCGCGGCCGGAGCCGCCTCCGCCGCCGAGGGCGCAGCGGATGCCTCCGCGGCCGGTGCCGCCGGAGCTGCGTCCGCGGCCGGTGCCGCCTTCTTCGCGCCGGGGCGCTTGGCCCCGCCCG
>JAGQTW010000137.1 GCA_020438785.1 Mycobacterium sp.
TCGCCGCGCTGGTCACCGAGATGCTCGAGGAGATCAGCCCCAACGCCCTGCCGTGACCGCGTCACCGGGGTCGGCCAGCCAGGCCCGGTAAACTTCCCTGGTGCCCCGCCGTCCCGAGCGCCCGTCCTGGAGCTATCTGCGCACCGTGACCGCGGTCTGCGCCGGTGTCCTGGTCGTCATCATCGGGGCCTGCAACGGCCATGTGAGGGCCAAGGCGGACGCGGTGGATTGCGCGGTGGACAAATGCATCGCGCTGACCTTCGACGACGGGCCGACCCCTTACACCGACCGGTTGCTGCAGGTGCTCAAGGACGCCGACGCGAAGGCCACGTTCTTCATGATCGGCAACAAGGTGGCGGCCAACCCGGCCGGGGCCAAGCGGGTCGCCGACGCCGGCATGGAAATCGGCTCGCACACCTGGGAACACCCCAACATGACGGCGATCCCGGCCGAGGATGTCCCGGCCCAGTTCAGCAAGGCCAACGACGCGATCAAGGCGGCCACCGGGCAGACCCCGTCGCTGTGGCGGCCGGCCGGCGGCCTGACGAATGACGCGGTGAACAAGGTCGCCGCCCAGTCCGGGCTGGCCGCCATCCTGTGGGACGTCATCCCGTTCGACTGGATCAACGACTCCAACACGGCGGCCACCCGGTACATGCTGATGACGCAGATCAAGCCCGGCTCGGTGGTGCTGTTCCACGACTCCTACTCGTCCACCGTCGACCTGGTCCACCAGTTCATCCCGGTGCTCAAGGCCAACGGCTACCACCTGGTGACCGTCAGCCAGCTACTCGGCCCGCGCGCCCCCGGCAGCGTGTACGGCGGACGCGACAACGGCCCGCCGGTCAACCTGCTCAAGGACATCCCGGCCGCCGACATCCCGAGCCTGCCCGCCACCCCGTCGCCCGCGCCGATGGCCAACTTCCCGATCACCGACATTCCGGGCGCCAACTCCGGCGGCCCCAACAACGGCATGTAGCTCACCGTGCACACCAGCACCACGCTCGTCCTGACGCTGCTGGTCCTGGGTTATGCGGTGGTGTCGGCCGTGGTCAGCCGCTGGTACGTCGCCCCCGCGCTGATCTTCGTCCTGCTCGGCATGGTGCTCGGACCGTCGGGCCTGCACGTCATCGAAGCCAGCCCGGAGGCTGGCGGCTTCACCGTGCTGGCCCAGCTGGCGCTGACCGTCATCCTGTTCAACCAGGCGGCCCGACTCGATGTGCGGCAGGTCGTGCAGCGTGGACATCTCACCTTTCGCCTCATCTTCATCGGCATCCCGTTGACCCTGGCTCTCGGGGCCGTGACCGCTGCGCTGCTGCTGCCGGTGCTGCCGTGGTGGGAGGCGGTGTGTCTGGCCGCGATCATCGCGCCCACCGAGGTCGCGCTGATCGACGCACTGCTCGACGACGAGCGGATTCCGGAGCGGATCCGCCATACGTTGTCGGTCGAGAGCGGGTTCTATGACGGTTTCGCCCTGGCGGCCCTGCTGGCGGCGGTCGCCCTGGCCTCCGCGAGCAACGACGCACACCCCGGGCGTTGGGCGTGGTTCGCCTTCCGCACCGAGATCGTCTCGCTGGTGGCCGGCGCCGTCATCGGAGTCTTGGGCGGATGGGCCATCGCGGCATCCTGGAAACGCGGCTCGATGAGCGACACCTGGGCGCAGTTGGCGACCGTGGCGGTCGCTTTGCTGTGTTTCGAGACCGGTGAGGAACTGCACGGCAGCGGGTTCGTCGCCGCGTTCGCGGGTGGTCTGGCTTTCGCGGTGGTCGCCCGTCGCTACGAGGAGCAGGTTCCCACGCAGGTCTCCGACGCGACCGCTCAGCTACTGGAGCTCGTGGTGTTCGCGATGTTCGGGGCATTCGCCGTCAAGGAGGGCTGGCAGTACGCCGGCTGGCGGGTGGTGCTGTTCGCCGTGCTCGGCGTCTTCGCGGTGCGGATGGTCGCGGTGCTTATCGCCTTGATCCGCAGCGACCTGCCGATGTACAGCCGCGCCTTCATCGGCTGGTTCGGCCCGCGCGGCATCGGCACGGTGGTGCTGGGTCTCATCGTGCTCGAGCGCGGCCGGATCGAGGAGGCCGACGTAATCGTCCAGGTCGTGGTGGTCGCGGTGACGATCAGCCTGCTGCTGCACAGCCTGACCGCCCCGCTCGGCATCGGCCGGTTCCGGTCAGTCGGCTCGGCCCCGGCCGTGCCGTAGCCCGCGGCCCTCGGCGGGTCTGCCGATCGGGCCGATCAACCGCTGTGAGGCCTCAGTCGCCGTCCTTCACCTTCGCCATGGCCAGCACGTCGAGGCGCTTGTCCAGTTCCTGCTCGGACAGCTTGTCGCCGATCAGCCCGCGGTCGATGACGGTCTGGCGGATGGTCTTCTTCTCCTTGAGCGCCTGCTTGGCGACCGCGGCCGCCTCCTCGTAGCCGATCGCCGAGTTCAGCGGCGTCACGATCGACGGCGACGACTCGGCCAGCTCGCGCAGGTGTGCCTCGTTGGCCACCAGGCCGTCGATGCACTTGGCGGCGAACAGCTTCGACACGTTGGCCAGCAGCGTGAAGGACTCCAGCAGGTTGCGCGCCATCATCGGGATGTACACGTTCAGCTCGAACGCGCCGGACAGCCCGCCGACGGTGATGGCGGCGTCGTTGCCGATCACCTGGGCCGCGACCTGGGTGACCGCCTCCGGGATGACCGGGTTGACCTTGCC
>JAGQTW010000138.1:0-6528 GCA_020438785.1 Mycobacterium sp.
TTCCTGCCGTCGCGCGACCTCGGCGAGGGCATCAAGGCGATGTTCGAGAAGCGCAAGCCTGAGTTCACCGGCGAATAGCCGTCGGCTGCCGGCGCTGACCACCGGAACCGCCATCGACCTCGCGATCCGGTCGGCTCGCACGGTGCAGATCTTTGGCCCTGCCAGACAACACCTTTCGAGCGTCATCGGGCGCCGTCGAAAGTCCGAGACAGGGTCCGCGTCCTCGTTGATGGACCCGCAGTGGACGCCGGGTTACAGCCGCGGCCTGTTGGTCGTTGCGGTGTCGGCGTACAACTAACAGCGCTGAGCCGGGAAGGCCAACTCGGATACCCGCACGGCTTCCTAGCCGGTCGCAGCGGCGAAACGGTCGGAAACCTCGCCCCAGTTGACGACCTGCCACCAATCATTGAGGTACTCCGCGCGGCGGTTCTGATGCTTGAGGTAGTAGGCGTGCTCCCAGACGTCGTTGCCCAGCAATGGCTTCCCCTTAACCTCGGCCACGTCCATCAGCGGATTGTCCTGATTCGGGGTTGACGTGACGGCGAGCTGGCCGCCCTGGCCGACGATCAGCCACGTCCAACCCGAGCCGAACCGTTTGGCACCGGCGTCATTGACGGCTGACTTCATCCCGTCAAGGGAGCCAAACTGCTGATCGATGGCTGCCAGCAGCTGAGGTGAAGGCTGGCCGGTCTGCGACGGCGCGGTCATCGTGTCCCAGAAGAACGTGTGGTTCCAGTGTCCGCCGGCGTTATTGCGCACCGCTGGGGGCAATTCGCCCGCGGAGGTCACGAGTTGTTCCAGGGACATGCCCTGCAGCGCCGGATCGGCAACCACGGCGGTATTGAGCGCGTCAACGTAGGCCTGATGGTGCTTGTCGTGGTGCAGCCTCATGGTCTCGGTGTCGATCACCGGTTCCAGCGCGCTTGCGGCATAGGGCAGCGGTGGCAGGGTGAAGGCAGGTTCCGCTGAGGCGACGGGCGCTTGGCTCAGCGCCCCTAGCACGCCCAGGCACATCGCCGTCACGACTGCGGCCAGATAACGACGCATCGACAGGTCTCCAATCTGCAGACATTGGCGGGCTGCGCTTCTATCTCTACCCGTCTCACGCGAAGTGCAGCAGGCTGGCCGTGCTGCAACCGCCACACCTTTAGAGGACGACGTCCTGAAATGCGATCGAAGGGACATCAATACTCGTCGTCCCGTGGACGGCCGAAGTTCCAGCGTCGGCCGAAGTCACCATTCGAAACCGCCCCTGAACAGCGGTGGCGACAGGATTTGAACCTGCGGTCCCGTTAAGGACTCTCGCTTTCAAGGCGAGTGCATTAGGCCGCTCTGCCACGCCACCGCCGACAAGCGTAGCGGTCGGTCAGACCCGGCCGACCCGGGCCGAGGATCCGCGGGTCTTCAGCGCCGCGCTGATCCGGCGGCTGTTCTCACCCATCGCGGCCATCTGCGGGCGCGACAGCGGACCGAGGAAGTGCTCGCGGACGCCCTTGGCGTAGGTGTCGATCGCCTCCGCGACGACGACGCGGCCCCGATCGGTGATGCTCGCCAGCACACCGCGCCCGTCGTCCGGGCTGGCGTTGCGCCGTACCAGTCCGGCCGCCTCGAGCCGCCGGATCTGGCGCGTCACCCGACTCGGCAGCGACATCAACTGCTCCGCCAGATCGCCCATCCTGGCCGCACCGGTCTCGGCGTTGTCGAGGATTTCGAGCAACCGCACATCCACCAGGCTGAGCTTGTGCTCATCGACGAGCGTTCGATTCAAGGTCCCATACAGACGTAATGCCGCGTCCAGAAAATGTTGCCAGGATTTCTGTTCGGCGATATCCAGGCCGGGCATCTCACTCGCGGTCCGTCCCCCAATTGTTCCTCCCATGCCGCAATCGTAAGCGAAGCCAGGGGACTCGAGGCGAAAATAAGTGCGTAGTAGCCTCACTCGCATGCGCCCCGGAATTGACGAAGTGTTGATCGAAATATTTGCCGCGGGCGTCAATCGAGCGGACCTCCTGCAAGCCGCCGGCAACTACCCGCCACCACCCGGGGCCAGCGACATCCTGGGCCTGGAGGTATCCGGCCGGATTGGCGCCGTCGGCGACGGCGTATCGGAATGGATTGTGGGGCAAGAGGTTTGTGCCCTGCTGGCCGGCGGCGGTTATGCCGAGTCGGTGATCGTGCCCGCGGCCCAGGTGCTGCCGGTTCCGCCCGGCGTCACTCTGCACGACGCCGCGGCCCTTCCGGAGGTGGCGTGCACGGTCTGGTCGAACCTCGTCATGGCCGCACACCTGGCACCCGGTGAGGTGCTGCTCGTGCACGGCGGCGCCAGCGGAGTCGGCAGCCACGCCATCCAGGTCGCCAAACAGCTCGGCGCCGTCGTCGCCGTCACCGCCGGATCCGCCGCAAAGTTGGATTTGTGCCGGGAACTCGGCGCCGACATTGCGATCAACTACCGCGACGACGACTTCGTCGAGCACATCCGCAGGGCGACCGAAGGGAGGGGCGCCGACGTGATCCTCGACATCATGGGGGCGGGCTACCTCGACCGCAATCTCGACGTCCTGGCGGCCGACGGCCGGCTCGTGATCATCGGCATGCAGGGCGGCGTCAAGGGCGAACTGAACATCGGCAAGCTGGTCGGTAAGCGCCTGCAGGTGATCGGCACCGCCCTGCGCGCCCGCCCGGTCGGCGGCCCGCACGGCAAGGGCGACATCGCCGCGGCCGTCGTCGAATCGGTGTGGCCGATGATCGCCGACGGTCGGGTTCGGCCGGTGATCGGCGCGCGTTTTCCGCTGGCCGAGGCGCAGGAGGCGCACCGCGCGCTGGCCTCCGGCGAGGTGTCCGGGAAGATCCTGCTGACGGTCCGGGACTGAGGGCTCAGCCCAGCGACGCCAGCGCGCGCACCAGTTGGTCCACCTCGGCCATCGTCGAGTAGTGGGCCAGCCCGACGGTAACCGCGCCGCCGATGTCGTTGACCCCGATCAGGTCGAGAACGCGTGAGTCTGCGTTGCAGATGGCCAGGATCCCGTTGTCGGCCAGTCGCTGCGCCACCCGCTCCGCGGGCACACCGTTGACGGCGAACGTGATCACCGGGATGTGTTGCTCCGGGCGGCCGATGACCATCACCAGCGGCAGCGAACGCAGCGAGACCATCATGTAGTCGAACAGGTGGCTCAGGTACGCGCCAGCGGATTGCATTGAGGTGGATAGCTTTTCGCGCCTGGTGCCGGTTGCCGCGTCGTCCAGGTTGGCCAGGTACTCGATGCTGGCGACCACACCGGCGAGCAGCCCGTACTGGTGGCCGCCGAGTTCGAGGCGCGCGGGCCCACTGGCGTACGGGTTCGTCGACACCGTGCCGAAGGTGTCGATCTGCGCCGGGTCGCGGAACACCAGCGCGCCGATCGGCGGTCCGCCCCAGGCCGACGCGTTGAGCGCCACCACGTCGGCGTCGACCTCGCCAATGTCCAGCAGCCGGTAGGGGGCGGCCGCGGTGTGGTCGACCACCACCAGGCCGCCGACGTCGTGCACCAGCTTGCTGACGATGCCGACGTCGGTGACGGTGCCCAGCGTCGCCGACGCCGAGGTCATCGCCACCAGCCGGGTCGGCGGGGTGATCAGGCCCTCCCACTGCCAGGGCGGCAGCTCACCGGTCTCGATGTCGACCTCAGCCCATTTCACCTTGGCGCCGTAGCGGTTCGCCGCGCGCAGCCACGGCGCGATGTTCGCCTCGTCGTCGAGCCGGCTGACCACCACCTCGTAGCCGATCCCCGCCCGCGACGACGACGCGTCGGCCAGCGAGGTCAGCAGGACCGCACGATCGGCCCCGAGCACCACCCCGCCGGGATCGCCGTTGACCAGATCGGCCACCGCCTGCCGGGCGGCCTCCAGGACGGCGACGCTGCGCTGCGCGGACGGATGCGGACTGGCGCTGTTGGGGGCTGAACCACGGAAGGCGGTGGACACCGTGGTGGACACCGAATCGGGGATGAGCATGCCGGCCTGCGCGTCGAAACGCATCCAGCCGTCGCCCAACGCGGGATGCAGACCACGCACCCGGGCGACGTCATATGCCATGTCAGCCCACCTTAATGCGTCTGCGATCTCGGCCACTCCAGACACCGATGGCGTCCCCCCGGCGCGCCCCTGGCGATCCGGACCGGGTCACCTCGGCAGCCATACTAGTGCAGTGAACTTCGGCTTCGGCGTGCTCGCCGCGGTGCTGCTGCTGATCCTGCCGGGTGCCGCCGTGGCGCTGGCAGGGCGGCTGAACTGGCCCGTCGCCGTCGCCGTCGGGCCGGCCCTGACCTACGGCGTCGTCGGGCTGACCATCCTTCCCTTCGGCGCACTCGGCATCCCGTGGAACGCGCTGACCGCGCTGCTGGCCCTGCTCGCGGTGACGGCGGTGGTGCTGGCGGCGCGGGTCCTGCTGGCCCGGTTCCGCTCGAGCGGCGGTCAGCCCGTCGCGCTGGGACCCGCGCTCACCGTGGCGGCCGGGGTGCTGTTCGGGGCCGTCGCCATCGGGTACGCGGCCTGGCGCGGCATGCCGAACTGGCAGTCCGTTCCGAGCACCTGGGACGCCGTCTGGCACGCCAACACCATCCGATGGATCCTCGACACCGGGCAGGCCTCGCCGACCCACATGGGCGAGCTGCGCAACGTCGAGACCCACGACCCGCTCTACTATCCGTCGACGTTCCACGCCCTGGGCGCCGTGCTGGCCCAGCTGACCGGCGCCGCTCCGACCACCGCGTACACCCTGAGTTCACTGGCGGCCGCGATCTGGCTGTTCCCGGTCGGGGCGGCAGTGCTGAGCTGGAACCTACTCCGGGAGCGGTGGACGCAGTGGCGCACCGCGGGGGCCGCGGCCACCGCCGCCGCGCTGTCGGCGTCGTTCACCTCCGTGCCGTACGTCGAGTTCGACACCGCCTCGATGCCCAACATGGCGGCGTACGGGCTCGCCATTCCGACGTTCGTCCTGATCACCTCGTCGCTGCGGCATCGCGACCGGATCCCGCTGGCGGTGATCGCACTGCTCGGGCTGTTCTCGGTGCACATCACGGGCGGGGTGGTCGTGGTCACGTTCGTCGCTGCGTGGTGGTTGCTGGACGCGCTGTGGCGACCGGTACTCGGCCGGGTGCGGGACTTCGCCACCCTGGCGGCCATCGCGGTGCCCACGCTGGCGGCGCTGTTGCCGCAGTTCCTGGGGGTGCTGCAGCAGGCGGAGATCATCGCCGGGCACGCCTTCCTCACCCATGAGGGCCGCAAGCGGGCCCTGTTCGACGCGGTCGTGCAGCACACCCGCCACCTCAACGACTATCCGATCCAGAACATGCTGATCGCGCTCGCCGGCGCCGGCTTCGTCCTGTTGCTGATGAAGCGGATCTGGTGGCCGGCGGCGGTGTGGGCGCTGCTGGTGATTTCGATCGTGCATTCGTCGGCACCCTTCGGCGGCCCGGTCGGCACGATCACCGGCATGTTCAGCGACCTGTTCTACAGCGACCCGCGGCGGTTGTCGGCGGTGGTCACGATGCTGCTGATGCCGATGGCGGGGTACGCGCTGTTCTGCGCGGCGCTGCTGATGGTCGCCGGGGCCCGCGGGCTGACCCGGCGGCGCGCCGGTCGCGATCCGGGCCGCGGCTTCTGGATCGGCGCGACGGCGGCACTGCTGGTCGCGGTGATCTTCGGGATGACCTGGCATTACTTCCCGCGGCATCGGCACCTGATGGGCGAGAAGTACGACCAGGTGATGGTCAACGACAAGGTGCTGCAGGCGATGGCCTACCTGGCGACGCTGCCCGACGCCCGGGACACCCTGATCGGGGATGCCAACACCGACGGCACGGCGTGGATGTACGCCGTGGCCGGCCTGCATCCGCTGTGGACGCACTACGACTATCCGGTGCAGCAGGGTCCGGGGCGCAACCGCTTCCTGTTCTGGGCGTACGCCGACGACGCCGACCACGATCCGCGGATCGCCGAGGTGGTCAAGGCGCTGAACATCCGATACGTGCTGACGGGTCGCCGGGTGGTCCGCGGGTTCGTCATGCCCGACGGTCTAGTGTCACTAGACAAGTCCGCGTCGTGGGCGAAGATCTACGACAACGGCGAGGCCCGCATCTACGAATGGCGCGGATCCCAGCCGAAGGACACCCAGTAAAGAGGGAACGCTGCACGCATGACGACCAACACCGACGACGACAACATCGAGATCATCCCCGGACCCGACGCCGCGTCGGCGGACTCGGACGATGATCAACGTTCGGTGACCGACCTCGTCCAGCAGCCCGCCAAGGTGATGCGGATCGGCACCATGATCAAGCAGTTGCTCGAAGAGGTCCGGGCCGCTCCCCTCGACGAGGCCAGCCGCAACCGGTTGCGCGAGATCCACGCCACCTCGATCCGGGAACTCGAGGACGGGCTGGCCCCCGAACTGCGCGAGGAGCTCGAACGCCTGGCCCTGCCGTTCTCCGACGAGACGGTGCCCTCGGACGCCGAGCTGCGGATCGCCCAGGCCCAGCTGGTCGGCTGGCT
>JAGQTW010000138.1:6549-12601 GCA_020438785.1 Mycobacterium sp.
TGTTCGCCCAGCAGATGGCCGCCCGGGCGCAGCTCGAGCACATGCGCGGCCAGGGTGCGCTGCCACCCGGAATGGGTCAGCCCGGCGTACCGGGCGGGCCCGGCCACGGCACCGGGCAGTACCTGTAGCAGAGCCTCCGTTGTCCGCAGATCCCTACATCGAAACCCGCGACGCCTGGGTCGAGTTTCCCATCTTCGATGCCAAGACCCGCTCGCTGAAGAAGACGTTCCTCGGCAAGGCCGGGGGTGCCATCGGACGCAACACCGAGAACGTCGTCGTCATCGAGGCGCTGCGGGACATCTCGCTGCAACTGCGGATGGGCGACCGGGTCGGCCTGGTCGGACACAACGGTGCGGGGAAATCGACGCTGCTGCGGCTGCTGTCCGGCATCTACGAGCCCACCCGCGGCTCGGCTACCGTAAGGGGCCGCGTCGCACCGGTTTTCGACCTTGGCGTGGGGATGGACCCGGAGATCTCCGGGTTCGAGAACATCATCATCCGCGGCTTGTTCCTGGGCCAGACCCGCAAGCAGATGGCCGCCAAGGTCGACGAGATCGCCGAGTTCACCGAACTGGGCGAATACCTTTCGATGCCGCTGCGCACCTACTCCACCGGCATGCGGGTGCGGCTCGCCATGGGTGTGGTGACGAGCATCGACCCGGAGATCCTGCTGCTCGACGAGGGTATCGGAGCCGTCGACGCCGACTTCCTGAAGAAGGCGCAGTCCCGGCTGCAGAGCCTGGTCGAGCGGTCCGGAATCCTGGTTTTCGCCAGTCATTCCAACGAGTTCCTGGCCCGGCTGTGCAAGACCGCGATGTGGATCGACCACGGCACCATCAAGATGGCCGGCGGTATCGAGGACGTGGTGCGCGCCTACGAGGGTGAGGACGCCGCGCGGCACGTGCGTGAGGTGCTCGACGAGCACAAGAACGATTGGTCCCAGGCATGACCGGCATGGTGTGCGCCGTCGTCGTCACCCACCGCCGCCCCGACGAACTGGCCAAGTCCCTCGACGTGTTGAGCACCCAGTCGCGCATGGTCGACCACCTCATCGTCGTCGACAACGACTTCGACGAGCGGGTGCGCGACCTGGTGGCGGGCCAGCCGGTGCCGTCGACCTACCTTGGATCGCGCCGAAACCTCGGCGGCGCAGGCGGATTCGCGTTGGGCATGCTGCATGCGCTGGCACTCGGCGCCGACTGGGTGTGGCTGGCCGACGACGACGGCCGGCCACAGGACGCCTCGGTTCTCGAGACGTTGCTGTCCTGTGCCGAGCGGCACGGGCTGGCGGAGGTGTCTCCGATGGTGTGCGACATCGACCATCCCGACCGGCTGGCGTTCCCGCTGCGGCGTGGGCTGGTTTGGCGGCGTCACGTCGAGGAACTGCGCTCCGAGGGCGGCGGTGATCTGCTGCCGGGCATCGCGTCGCTGTTCAACGGGGCGCTGTTCCGCGCGGAAGCAATTGCGGTGGTCGGTGTTCCGGATATTCGACTGTTCGTCCGCGGGGACGAGGTCGAGGTGCACCGCAGGCTGGTGCGCAGTCGCCTGCCTTTCGGCACCTGCCTGAATGCGGTGTACCTGCACCCGTACGGCACCGAGGAGTTCAAGCCGATCCTCGGCGGCCGCATGCACACCCAGTACCCCGACGACCCGACCAAGCGGTTCTTCACCTACCGCAACCGCGGCTATCTGTTGGCGCAGCCCGGACTGCGCAAGCTGCTGCCGCAGGAGTGGCTGCGGTTCGGCTGGTACTTCCTGGTCACCCGGCGCGACCCCGCCGGCCTGCGGGAGTGGTTGCGGCTGCGCCGCATGGGCCGTCGCGAACAGTTCGGAGGGCCTCCCACGTGACGTTCACCGACGCCGCCGCGCAGTCGAAGACCTTCACCCGGGCGTGGGGTGACCTGATCGACGGTTACCGCAAACGCGAGCTGTGGTTGCACCTGGGCTGGCAGGACATCAAGCAGAAGTACCGCCGCTCTGTGCTGGGCCCGTTCTGGATCACCATCGCCACCGGAACCACCGCGGTCGCGATGGGGGGGCTGTACTCCAAGCTGTTCCACCTGGAACTCTCCGAGCATCTGCCGTATGTGACGCTGGGACTGATCATCTGGAACATGATCAACGCCTCGATCCTCGAGGGCGCCGACGTGTTCATCGCCAATGAGGGCTTGATCAAACAGCTTCCGACGCCGCTGAGCGTGCACGTGTACCGGCTGGTGTGGCGGCAGATGATCCTGTTCGCCCACAACATCGTCATCTACGTCGTGATCGCGTTCATCTTTCCCAAGCCGTGGTCCTGGGCCGACCTGTCGGTGATCCCGGCGCTGCTGCTGATCATGCTGAACTGCGTGTGGGTGTCGTTCTGCTTCGGCATCCTGGCCACCCGTTACCGCGACATCGGCCCGCTGCTGTTCTCGGTCGTACAGCTGCTGTTCTTCATGACGCCGATCATCTGGAACGACGACACCCTGCGCCAGCAGGGCGCCGGCCGGTGGGCCAAGATCATCGAACTCAACCCGCTGCTGCACTACCTCGACATCCTGCGGGCCCCGCTGCTGGGCGCACACCAGGAGCTGCGGCACTGGATCGTGGTGATGACGCTGACCGTGCTCGGCTGGCTGGTGGCTGCGCTGGCGTTGCGGCAGTACCGGGCGCGGGTGCCGTACTGGGTCTAGGTTCCCGTCGAGTTCTTGTCGGACGCCGGTGGCATAGTCGAACACATGTTCGATACCGAGCTGGTTTCGGCCGACGAGGCCGCCGTGGTGGCTGCCATCGAGGAGTGGGCGGCCACAGAGGCCCGCGCCGCGGCCCGCAGGATCGCGGCGATCGGCGAGCTTGTCCGCAGGCGCTGCAGCGACGACGAGCACGCACATTGGACCTGCGATTCCTGGGACGCGGCAGCTGCCGAAGTGTCGGCGGCACTCGGTATCACCCACGGCCGGGCCTCCGGTGAGATGCACTTGAGCCAGACCCTGCGTCATCGCCTGCCCGATGTCGCCGCGTTGTTCATGGCCGGGCGGCTGAGCCATCGGGTGTGCCAGGCCATCGCCTGGCGTACCGATCTGGTCACGGACCGCGAAGCGCTCGCCCGCATCGACGGTGCGGTGGCCCGGGCCGCGGTGACGTGGGGGCCGCTCTCTGACCACAAGCTCGAGCAGGCCATCGATGTGTGGGTGGACCGATTCGATCCCGGTGCGTTACGGCGGACCCGCGCGAGCGCCCGCAGCCGCGACCTCCACATCGGATCACGGGACGACGGCGACGGCACCACCTCTGTTTGGGGCCGGCTGTACTCGACGGACGCCGCGGCGGTCGACCGCAAGCTCACCCAGATGGCGCACGGGGTGTGCGAGGACGACCCGCGAACGATCGCCCAACGACGTGCGGACGCGCTCGGCGCGCTCGCGACCGGCTCCGACCGGCTGGCCTGCCGGTGCGGATCACCGGAGTGCCCCGCGGCCGACGACGACGGGCGGGGCTCGAACGTCGTCATCCACGTGCTGGCCGAGGCGGACGCGCTTGCCGCTGAACCCGATCCCGCCATGTCCGGATCGCCCGAATCTCCTTCTGTCACCATGGACATGACGCTGGCCGAGGCACTGGCGCCCAGCCCGGAGCCCGCACCGACCGCCGCGCCGGCCACCGCGGTCGTCGCGGGCCGCAGCGGTATCGTGCCGCCACCGCTGCTGGCGGAGTTGATCCGTTCCGGGGCCAGGGTGCGCCACGTGCGACGGCCCGGCGAGAAGCCCGAACCCGGCTACCGGCCGTCCACGGCGCTGGACGAGTTCGTCCGACTGCGGGACCTGACCTGCCGGTTCCCGAACTGCGACGTGCCGGCCGAGGTCTGCGACATCGACCACACGATTCCTTGGCCCTGGGGACCGACGCATGCGTCGAATCTCAAAGCCGTCTGCCGAAAGCACCACTTGCTCAAGACTTTCTGGCACGGCTGGTCCGATCAGCAGCTGCCCGACGGGACCGTCGTCTGGACCTCGCCGGCGGGCAGGAGGTATGTGACGCATCCCGGTAGCCGCCTACTCGTCCCGCAGTGGGACACCACCACCGCCGAGCTACCCCTACCGACCGGTGAACCACCGCATGCGACCGGCGTGATGATGCCGACGCGGAGACGGACCCGGGCAACCCAGCGCAGGTACCGCGTCAAATGTGAACGGGCGCTTAATGACTCCCGAGTCGCGGAACGCAGTAGAGCTGCGCCGTTCTAGCCGGGGTACGACCCGTGCTCGGGCTCGGGCCCGAACTGGAAGCGCCGACCCGAGACTTCCGACGGCGTGATGCGGACGAAGCGCAGCTTCTCGGTGGGCACCCAGGGAAGTAGCTGCGCCCGCTCTGCCTCGTGGATGTCTGCGGATGCGGTGAGTACCCGGGCTGTGCCACGAATGATGACGCTCCAGCCGTCGGCGACGGTGTGGTCGTCGGCCTCGAAAAGGACCTTGTCGTTCATGACGGTGCTGAACAACTTGGTGCCCTCGGCGGTCCGGAACAGCACCGTGCCATCCTGGGTGACGAAGTTCACCGGGAAGAGCTCCAGCTGATCGCCGACGCGCGTCACCAGTCGACCCAGCGAAACGCTCTTCAGCCGATTCCAACTCTCGTCGTCGCTGAGTACGGTGATCGGGCCCTGTTCGTCTGCCATGTGCAGAGATTGCCCCGGCAACCACCGGTTCGCAAGGGCCGAACGGCCCTTCCCGGGCCGAGCCGGCAATGCCCCGCTCACCCCATGTTCACTGCCAGCTACTTCACAGGGAGTGTCGGTAATTTCACATCCGACATACGGAAGGGGCGGACCCGTGAAGCGAGTTCTCCAGGGAGCGGTCGTCGTGGCAGCCATCGTGCTCGCGGGCGCGTTCGGCGGCACAGCCGTCGCCGCCGCAGGCAGCCCGTCGAGCACTATCAGCGTGCAGGACGGCGGCAGCGGCGCGGACGGCGCGGCGGTCGACACCGACGGCACCCAGGGCAGTTACAAGTCAGCGATGGACGGCAGCGAAAGCGGGCCGGTCATGGTCGCCACCCCGCAGGACAAGGCCTCGCACTAGACCGCGTGCGGTCTAGTGCCGGCCGCAGTCTTCGCAAAGTGGGCGTGCGCGCCTAAGCCGACGTGCTGGCCGTTCACCGTGGGAGGACCGAACCTGTTGGGCAACAGGGAGATTCGCTGGAGACTGCAACTGCGGGTACTGCCGGAGTCCGCGCCTCCGTTCGACGCGATGGTGCACGCCCTGCTCCCTTAGTTGAACCGGCCGCGGCCCAGGCGCAGGCCGCTGATCCCGTGGACGGCTCGAGCGGTTGGCTGCGTTGAAGGACCGAGGCCTGATCACCGACGAGGAGTTCGCACAGCAGAAACGGCGGATTCTCGGCGAGAGCTGAACGTCAGTCGGCCAGCGCCGCGAACTCGGCGCGCAGGTTGTCCCGGGCGGCGGCCTCCCATTCCCGGCGGGCGTAGTCGGTGCGGAAGACCCCCGGCCCCTCCAACAACGACACCAGTACCTGTTGGCGACCCTTGCGGAAGGCGTCGTCCGGGATGTGCGCGTACTCGGCGCGGATGGCCGCGGTGTTCTGCACGTAACGCTCCCTGGGCACGGCCAGCGCGGCCAGGTCGGCGTCGGACAGCACCTCGCCGTTGTGGTCACCCGGCGCGGGATGGTGGCTGACGGTCAACCGCACCAGCCGTGCCACCTCGTCGACCAACTGCGGCGCCACCCCGAGCCGGGCCAGGTCGTGCTCGGCCCGTCGGGCGCTGAGCTCCTCGTCGTCGGGCCGGCCGGCATAAACCGAGTCGTGAAACCAGGCGGCCAGCCGGACCGCGTCGGCGTCGTCGGCGTATCCGGCCAGCTCTTCGACGTGCTCGAGGATGTCGCGCAGATGGCCGATGGAGTGGTAGCGCCGATGCGGTTCCGACCAGGAGGCCAGCAGCCGCGCCCCCACCCCGTCCGCATCGCGGTCGGTGCTGTGCCGGGCGAGCAGTGTTGCCCAGGCCTGAAGCAGATCCTGCACCCCACCATGGTGCACCCCCGGCGGGCAGGAGCGAAGCGAC
>JAGQTW010000139.1 GCA_020438785.1 Mycobacterium sp.
GCGTGCGACAGGTCGGTGGTGCGGATGGTCGCGCTCGCGGGGCCCACGTTCAGGTCGACGGTGACATCGATGTCGGGTGCGGACAGGTCGACGTCCCGGGCACCCGCCGCTCCGGCCCCGTCGATGCACACCGGCGAGCCGTTGAACGACACGGTGATCCGATTGGGGTCGACGGCGAACGGCACCATACCCACCGCGGCGAGCACCCGGCCCCAGTTCGGGTCGGAGCCGAACAGTGCGGTTTTGACCAGGCTGTCCCGGGCGATGACGCGGGCTGCGGTGACTGCGTCGTCCTCGCTTGGCGCGCCGGTGACGGTGACCGCGATCCGCTTGGTCACCCCCTCCGCGTCGGCCTGCAGTTGCGCGCACAGGTCATCGCAGACGGCCAGCACCGCGCTGTCGAGATCGTCCTGACTGGGCCGGATCTCGCTGGCGCCCGACGCCAGCAGCAGCACGGTGTCGTTGGTGGAGCAGCTGCCGTCGACGTCGAGGCGGTCGAACGTTCGCGCGGTGGCCCGGCGCAACGCGCTGTCCAGGGCGGCGGCATCGGCGACGGCGTCGGTGGTGAGCACGACCAGCATGGTGGCCAACGACGGAGCCAGCATCCCGGCGCCCTTGGCCATCCCGCCGACGGTCCAGTTCTCCGCGGGCGCGATCGCGTGGTGCAGCGCAACCTGTTTGGGCACGGTGTCGGTGGTCATGATGGCGCGGGCGGCGGCCTCGCCGCCCGTCAGCCCGCCGCCCAGTTCGTGCACGATCTCGGTGATCCCGGCGAGCACGCGCTCCATCGGCAGCCGGTCGCCGATCAGCCCGGTGGAGCAGACCGCCACCTCGATCGGACCGGTCTCGGTGCCCCAGTCCGACAACGCGGCCGCGACGGCCTCGGCGCTGGCATGGGTGTCCTGGAAGCCCACCGGGCCGGTACATGCGTTGGCGCCGCCGGAATTCAGCAGCACCGCACGCAACCGGCCGGTGGTCAGCACCTGCTGGCTCCACAGCACCGGGGCGGCCTTGACCTGGTTACGGGTGAACATCCCGGCGGCCGCGTAGTCGGGGCCCTCGTTGAACACCAGGGCCAGGTCCGGGGCGCCGGACTTCTTGATGCCGGCGGGGATTCCGGCGGCGCGGAACCCGGCCGGCGCAGTGACGCCCTGGGTGCGTAGCAGTTTGGTGAGGGTCATGGCGCCACCCCCACGATCGACAGCCCTTCGTCCTCCGGCCAGCCCAGGGCCAGGTTCATCGATTGCACGGCCGCCCCAGCCGTCCCTTTCACCAGGTTGTCGATGGCGCAGACGGCGACCAGCACCCCGGCGTCGGGGTCGACGGCGACGGCAAGTTGCGCGGCGTTGCTGCCGATCACCGATCCGGTTCGGGGCAGTTGACCGTCGGGCAGCAGATGGACGAACGGCTCTGCGTCGTAGGCCTTTTCGTAGGCGGCGCGGATCTGGGACAGCGGTGCTTGGGTGCGGGCGGTGCAGGTGGCCAGGATGCCGCGGGATGTCGGGATCAGCACCGGGGTGAACGAAACGGTCACGGCACGGTCGGTGACCGAGCGCAGGCCCTGCGCGATCTCCGGGGTGTGCCGGTGCGCGCCGGCGATGTTGTACGCCCGTGCCGATCCGATGACCTCCGAGCCGAGCAGGTCCACCTTCGCCGCACGGCCGGCGCCGGAGGTGCCGCTGACGGCGACCACGGTGACGGCGGGCTCGATCAGGTCTTCGGCCACCGCGGGCAGCAGGGCGAGCAGCGCCGCGGTCGGATAGCAGCCGGGCACCGCGATGCGGTTGGTGGAGCGCAGCCGCTCGCGGGCGCCGGGCAGTTCGGGCAGGCCGTAGGGCCAGTGGCCGGCGTGGGGCGAGCCGTAGAAGCGGGTCCAGTCGTCGGCATCGGTCAGCCGGAAGTCGGCGCCGCAGTCCACGATCAGGGTGTCCTCGCCCAGCGTTTCGGCCAGAGCAGCCGAGTTGCCGTGCGGCAGCCCCAGGAACACCACGTCGTGTCCGGCCAGGACGTCCGCGTCGGTCGGCTCGAGCACCCGGTGTGCCAGCGGAAGCAGGTGTGGGTGGTGCTCGCCGAGGTGGCTGCCCGCGCTGGCGGCCGCGGTGAGCGCCCCGATGATGAGCCGGCCGTCGGCGTAGCCGGGATGGCCGAGGAGCAGCCGCAGGATCTCACCGCCGGCATAACCGCTCGCACCGGCCACCGCCACCGTAGTCATCCGCCGATTCTGCATGTTTATGCATTCAGTTGCAAATTCATTCTGCACGCCCGAGCGTCGAGTTGTTGCGCCTAATCGGCGTGCGGGCGAAGCCTCAGGCCCGCAGGACCGCGCCCACCCGCTCGGCCGCGACGGTCGCCGCCGCATCCCGGGCCGCGCTGGCCTCGTCCTCGGTCAGGGTGCGATCCGGCGCCCGGAACCGCAGGGCCAGCGTCAGCGACTTGCGGTCCTCCCCGATCTGCGGACCGGTGTAGACGTCGAACAACGCGACATCCTCCAACAGTTCGCCGGCGCCGGCCCGAACGGCGTCGATGACCGTCTGGGCCGCCATATCGGCCGCCACCACGAGGCTGAGGTCCTGGAAGACGGCGGGGAACGGCGACACCCGCGGTGCGCGCAACACCTCGGTGACGGGCACCGCGTCGAGGTTCAGTTCCACCGCGCAGGTGCCCTTGGGCAGCCCGGCGCGCTCGATCACGGCCGGGTGCAGTTGCCCGGCATGGCCGACCACCCGGCCGTCGACGAGGACCTCGGCGCACCGCCCGGGATGCCACGGTAAGTACTGGGCTGCGCGCAGCCGGACGTCGACGCCGCAGGCGCGGGCGATCACCCGCACCGCCTCGAATGCGTCGGCGGCCTCAACGGGGCGCCCGGGACCCCAGGGTCCGCGCGGTTCCCGCAGCCCGGTGAGGACCGCGCCGACGTGCACCGGCTGATGCGGCAGGGAGGCATCGAGGGCTGCGATCTCCTCGTCGGTGGGCCTGCGGTGGGTCGGAATCAGCTGGACCGCGCCGGTACCCTCGGTCGGTTGCACGACCTGCGCGATCGCGAACAACGCGACATCGACAAACCCACGGGATACGTTGCGCGACAACGCCTCCAGCAATGCCGGCAGGAGCGTAGTGGCCAGGTGCGGGCGGTCGGCCTCCAGCGGGTTGAGCACGGCGGTCGTGATGCGCCTCGGGTCGTCGGCGGGCAGGCCCCACTGGTCGAACACGCCGGCGGGCAGGAACGGGGTGGGCAGCACCTCGACATAGCCGCCGAGCGCGAGGGACTTGCCGACCGCGCGGCGGCGCTTCTGGGCGGCGGTCAGCCCGCGACCCGCGGGCGCGGTGGGCAGCACCGAGGGAATCTTGTCGAGGCTCTCCAGCCGCAGCACCTCCTCGACGAGGTCGGCGGGCTGCACGAGGTCCGGCCGCCAGCTGGGCGGGGTGACGACGAGGATCGCCGGATCGACGCCGTCCTCGTCGACCCGCGCGCCGATCTGGGTCAGCCGGTTGACCGCCGCACCCGGCTCGTACTCGACACCGGCCATCCGGTCGGGCAGGTCGAACCGCATCCGCACCGCGGCCGGTGACCAGTCGCTGCGCGGCGGATCGCCGCGCCAGTCGGTCAACCGCGGTTCGACGGTCCCGCCGGCGATGTCGGCCAGCAGGGCCGCGCAGCGGTCGAGCGCAGCCACCGAGATCGCCGGATCGACCGACCGCTCATATCGCCGGCCCGCCTCGCTGACCAGACGCAGCCGCCGCACGGTGCGCGACACCGCGGCCGGATCCCACACCGCGGCCTCCAGCAGCACATCGGTGCTCTCGCCGTCGATCTCGGTGCTGCCGGCGCCCATCACGCCGCCGATCGCCGCCGTGGCCGCAGCGTCGACGATCAGCACGTCGCCCGGGTCCAGCTTGCGCTCGACGTCATCGAGGGTGACCACGGTCTCCCCCGGCCGCGCGAACCGCACCGCGAAGTCACCGTGAATGCGGCCGCTGTCGTGGGCGTGCATCGGATGGCCGAGTTCGAGCATCACGTAGTTGGTGA
>JAGQTW010000140.1:0-2895 GCA_020438785.1 Mycobacterium sp.
TCGTCGGCTCCGGTTTCTTCGGTCTGACGATCGCCGAACGGGTGGCCACCGAACTCGGAAAACGCGTCCTGGTCATCGAGCGGCGGCCCCACATCGGGGGCAACGCCTACTCCGAGCCGGAGCCGCACACCGGCATCGAGATCCACAAGTACGGGGCCCACCTGTTCCACACCTCGAACAAACGGGTCTGGGACTACGTCCGGCAGTTCACCGATTTCACCGGTTATCAGCACCGCGTGTTCGCGATGCACAACGGTCAGGCCTACCAATTCCCGATGGGCCTGGGCCTGGTGGCGCAGTTCTTCGGCCGGTATTACAGCCCGGACGAGGCCCGCACCCTGATCGCCGAGCAGGCCGCCGAGATCTCCGGCGCCGACGCCGCCAACTTCGAGGAGAAGGCGATTTCGCTGATCGGGCGCCCGCTCTACGAGGCGTTCGTCAAGGGCTACACCGCCAAGCAGTGGCAGACCGACCCCAGGGAGCTGCCGGCGTCGACCATCACCCGGCTGCCGGTGCGCTACACCTTCGACAACCGCTACTTCAACGACACCTATGAGGGTCTTCCGGTCGGCGGCTACACCGCATGGCTGGAGCGGATGGCGGCCGACGACCGCATCGAGGTGCGGCTGGACACCGACTGGTTCGACGTCCGCGACGATCTGCGCAGGCAGTCCCCGGCGGCGCCGGTCGTCTACACCGGCCCGCTGGACCGGTACTTCGACTACGTCGAGGGACGGCTGGGCTGGCGCACCCTGGACTTCGAGCTGGAGGTGCTCGACACCGGCGATTTCCAGGGCACCCCGGTGATGAACTACAACGACCCGGACGTGCCGTACACCCGGATCCACGAGTTCCGGCACTTCCATCCCGAGCGGGACTACCCGAGCGACAAGACGGTCATCATGCGCGAGTACTCGCGCTCCGCCGCCGCCGACGACGAGCCGTACTACCCGATCAACACCGAGACCGACCGGGCGCTGCTGAGCGCCTACCGGGCCCGGGCCAGGCAGGAGACCGCCGCGGCGCGGGTGTTGTTCGGTGGCAGGCTGGGGACATACCAGTACCTGGACATGCACATGGCCATCGCCAGTGCGCTGAACATGTACGACAACATCCTGGCGCCGCACCTGCGTGACGGGGCGCCGCTGGAGGAGAGCAGCCGAACATGAGTGACATCCCGTCCGGACCGATCGCGGCCGGCGAAACCCGTGCCGCCAGCCTGCTCGCCCGGGTGATCCTGCCCCGCCCCGGCGAGCCGTTGGACGTCCGGAAGCTCTACATCGAGGAGTCCGAGACCAACGCCCGTCGCGCGCACGCGCCGTCGCGGACCACCCTGGAGATCGGCGCGGAGTCCGAGGTGTCGTTCGCGACCTACTTCAACGCATTCCCGGCCAGTTACTGGCGGCGGTGGTCGACGCTGGAGTCGGTGGTACTGCGCGTCGAACTGACCGGTGCCGCCCGCATCGACGTCTACCGCTCCAAGGCCACCGGCGCCCGGATCACGGTCGGGGGCACCGAGATCACCAGCCCGGATGCCGCCACCCCGGCGGCCGCGGAGTTCGAGATCAGCCTCGAGCCGTTCGAGGACGGCGGCTGGATCTGGTTCGACATCACCACCGACACCAAGACCACCCTGCATGCGGCCGCCTGGTACGCCCCGGTGCCCGCCCCCGGCCGGGCCGATATCGCCGTCGGCATCCCGACGTTCAACCGGCCCGCCGACTGCGTCAACGCGCTGAAGGCGCTGACCTCCGACCCGCTGGTCGACCAGGTCATCGGCGCGGTGATCGTCGCCGACCAGGGCGCCAACAAGGCCAGCGCGCACCCGGACTTCGCGGCCGCGGCGGCCCCGCTCGGCGACCGGCTCTCGATCCACAACCAGCCCAACCTGGGTGGCTCGGGCGGCTACAGCCGGGTGATGTACGAGGCGCTCAACCACACCGACTGCGAACAGATCCTGTTCATGGACGACGACATCCGCATCGAGCCGGACTCGATCCTGCGGGCGCTGGCGCTCAACCGGTTCGCCAAGGCCCCCACGCTGATCGGCGGGCAGATGCTCAACCTGCAAGAGCCGTCGCACCTGCACGTCATGGGTGAGGTCGTGGACCGGTCCAACTTCATGTGGACCAACGCGCCGCACACCGAATACGACCACAACTTCGCCAAGTACCCACTCAACGACGACAACGAGAAGAGCGCGCTGCTGCACCGGCGCATCGACGTCGACTACAACGGCTGGTGGATGTGCATGATCCCGCGCCGGGTCGCCGAGGAGCTCGGCCAGCCGCTGCCGCTGTTCATCAAGTGGGACGACGCCGACTACGGCCTGCGCGCCGGCGAGCACGGTTACGGCACGGTCACCATGCCGGGCACCGCGATCTGGCACATGGCCTGGAGCGACAAGGACGACGCCATCGACTGGCAGGCCTACTTCCACCTGCGCAACCGCCTGGTGGTCTCGGCCCTGCACTGGGACGCCCCGATCAAGGGACTGCTGGCCAGCTCGTTGAAGGCGACCATCAAACACCTGATGTGCCTTGAGTATTCGACCGTCGCGATCCAGAACAAGGCGTTGGCCGACTTCCTCGCCGGCCCGGAGCACATCTTCTCGATCCTGGAGTCGGCGCTGCCCGAGGTGCGCAAGATGCGCAGCGAGTATCCCGACGCCGTGGTGCTGCCCGGCGCCACCTCGCTGCCCCGGCCGACCGGCCGGACCAGGGTGCACAAGCCGCCGGTCTCGTTGCCCGCCATCGGGTTCCGGCTGGCCCGCGGTGTGCTGCACCAGCTGCGTCAGGAGGACCCGCAGCATCACGAACGCCCGCAGCTGAACATCCCCACCCAGGACGCGCGCTGGTTTCTGCTGTGCAACGTCGACGGTGTCACCGTCACCAC